>JBEVMD010000112.1:0-2975 GCA_040508835.1 Duganella sp.
GGGTCTTGTGGCGCGGTGCGGCGGTGCTGGCGCGCTCGGGCTCGCGACGCGGCGGTGCCGGCGGTGCCGGACGCGGCGCGCTTGGCGCTGCGGCGCGCGCGGCGCGCGGCGCGGCATCTGCGGTTTCGGCAGGCGCGGCATTGGCCTCGACTTCGGCGCGGACCTTCTCGGCGGCCTCGGCCTCGACCTGGGCACGTGCCGCGACCTCGACCTGGCGCTTGCGCTCCAGCTCTTCGGCCCGCACGCGATCCACTTCAGCCAGGCGCTGCTGTTCTTCCAGGTTGCGCTGACGCGACTCTTCCAGCTTGCGCAGGATCTCGGCACGCTCATCGTCCGGACCGGCGCGCCTGACCTGCGAGACCGCCTCGGCGGTATCGGACTCGGTCGGCTTGACGTAGGTGCGCTTCTGGCGCACTTCCACGTTGACCGTGGCGCTCGCGCGCCCCGGACCGGCGGACTTGACCGTCACTTCCTGCACCTTGCGGCGATTCAGCGTGATCTTCTTGGACGCAGCAGCGTCATCTGCAGGCGCCTCCGTCTTGCCGTGAGTACGGCGCAGGAAGCCGAGCAGCTTCATTTTTTCGGTGCTGGACACTTCCTGGTCCGGGCCACTGAACTTCATGCCGGCCTCGGCCAGCTGTTCGATCAGTTTCTCGACCGGCGTGTTGACCAGTTCGGCAAGCTTGCGGATGGTGGTTTGCTGCGACATTCGGATCCTATGATCTGGTTGGCGCCCCCTCGCCGCGTGCGAAGGAAGCGCGGATTCTAAGCCCTGACGGCATCAGGGCGGATTTCATGGCTGGCTCATTCGCCGCGCTCCAGGCGGGCGATCTCCTCGGCACGCGCGGCCAGGATGAGCGCGGCGGCGCGCCCCTCGTCCAACCCTTCAATACCGAACTCAACCACCTCATCGGCCGCCAGGTCCGACAGGTCTTCGCTGGTCCGCACGCCGTGGGAAGCGAGCGCGAACGCCGTTTCCTCATCCATGCCGTCCAGATTCAGCAGATCCTCTGCCGGCTGATTGTCCTCTACACCCTCTTCTGCGGCCAGCGCCTCGTTCAGCAAGGCGTCGCGGGCACGGGCACGCAGTTCCTCGACGATGTCCTCGTCGAACCCTTCCACGGCCAGCAGTTCGCCAACCGGCACGTAGGCGATTTCCTCGACCGTGCTGAAGCCCTCGGCGACCAGGATGGCCGAGATTTCCTCGTCCACTTCCAGTTTGTCCATGAACAGCTGGCGGGCCACGATCTGCTCGGCTTCGGACTTGGCCGACACCTGGTCCTGGGTCATCACATTCAGCTGCCAACCGGTCAGACGGCTGGCCAGGCGCACGTTCTGGCCGCCCTTGCCGATCGCCTGGGCCAGACGGTCCTCGGCCACGGCCAGATCCATGGCGTGCTTTTCTTCATCGACGATGATCGACTGCACTTCGGCCGGCGCCATCGCGTTGATGACGAAGTTGGCCGGGTTGTCGTTCCACAGCACGATGTCCACGCGCTCACCGTTGAGCTCGTTGCTCACGGCCTGCACGCGCGAACCACGCATGCCGATGCACGCGCCAATGGGATCGGTGCGGGTGTCATGGGCCAATACGGCGATCTTGGCGCGATCGCCCGGATCACGGGCACAGGCCTTGATTTCCACCAGGCCCTGGCCAACTTCCGGCACTTCCAGCTTGAACAGCTCGATCATGAATTCGGGAGCGGCGCGGCTGATGAACAGCTGCGGGCCACGCGGCTCGGAGCGCACGTCGAACAGGAACCCGCGCACGCGGTCTCCGGTACGCAGCGCGTCACGCGGGATGCCCTTGTCCTTCGGGATGAAAGCCTCGGCATTGCCGCCCAGGTCCACATAGATATTGCCGCGCTCGGCGCGCTTGACGATGCCGGTGACCAGTTCGCCCACGCGATCCTTCCACGCATCCACCACCTGCTGGCGCTCGGCTTCGCGTACGCGCTGGACGATGACTTGCTTGGCGGCCTGCGCGGCGATGCGGCCAAAATCAGGGTTCTCGATCTGCTCTTCGATATGGTCGCCCACCTCGACGCCGTCAGCCTCGTCCACCGCATCCATCAGACGGATCTGGTAGTCCGGTGAATCCATCACCACATCGTCAGCCACCACTTCCCAGCGGCGGAAGGTCTCGTAGCTCCCGTCCTTCTGGTTGATCGACACGCGCGTCAGCACCTCCTGCTCCGGATAGCGCTTCTTGGCAGCGGACGCCAATGCAGCCTCAATGGCGTCGAAGATCACTTCGTGCGGCACGCCCTTTTCGTTGGCGACCGCATCCACCACCAGCAAAAGTTCCTTACTCATCATTCGCTCCGCGCACGGCATCGACGCCGTCGTTGGGTTTGGACTTGTTTCCGTTCGCCTTGCCAGTCGGCCGGCGCGCGGGCTTCTTTTTCGGTTGCGGCGCCATACCCAGCGCCACCCAATCCGGCATCAGCCGGGCTTTCTCTACGTTGCCGTGGTCCACCACAAACGCTTCGCCGTCCACGTCGAACACCAGCTGATCGCCGTCCACGCGCACGATCACGCCCTGGAAGCGTCGACGACCGTCCTGCGGCAGCTTCAACACCACCTTGGCCGACTCGCCTGCGAACCGCTCGAATTGCGCGGCGGTGAACAGCGGACGATCGACCCCAGGGGATGACACTTCCAGCGTGTAATTGCCCGAGATCGGATCCTCCACGTCCATCTGCGCCGAGACTTCACGACTGACCGCTTCGCAGTCGTCGATATTGACCGTTCGCGTCTCGCGCTCGGACTCGATGACATCGATATACAAACGCAACGTCGCGCTGCCAGGGGCCGGCAGATACTCAACGCCCATCAACTCCAGCCCGAGCGACTGCACGGTCGGCGCCAGGAGGTCTGCGATCTGGATGGCCTTGTCGCTCACGTGCTGCCTTCGTCTTGAAATGGGAAACTGAAACGCCAGAAACGGCAAAGGGCCCGATGGGCCCCTTGTC
>JBEVMD010000360.1:0-2543 GCA_040508835.1 Duganella sp.
CCGCACGTCCGACGCCTCGATGACCGCGCCCAGGCGCTTGGCGGTGGCGATCGCCTGCAGGCCGGCCACGCCCACGCCCATGATCAGCACCCGTGCAGCCTTGACCGTGCCCGCGGCCGTCATCAGCATGGGCATGAAGCGCTGGTACGTGTTGGCCGCGATCATGACGGCCTTGTAGCCGGCGATATTGGCCTGCGACGACAGCACGTCCATCGACTGCGCACGCGTGATGCGGGGCACGGCTTCCAGCGCCAGCGCCCGCAGGCCGGCGGAGGCCATGGCGGCGTTGTTGGCCGCGTCGAAGGGATTGAGCATGCCGATGAGGACCGTGCCCGGTTTGATCAGCGCCCGTTCCTCATCGTCGGGCGCGCGGACCTTGAGCACGACATCGGCGCTGAAGGCTTCGCCGGCGCTGGCGATCTGCGCGCCGGCTGCCGCATAGGCTTCGTCGGTGATGGAGGCCGCCAGGCCCGCCCCGGACTGCACCACGACGGTGTGTTTGGCCGCCAGTTTCTTGATGGTTTCGGGCGTTGCCGCCACCCGTGTCTCCCCCGGTTTTGTCTCGACCGGTACGCCTATTCTCATGGTGTCTCCCCAGCGGATCTGCAAAACCTGCTGCGCTACGGTTTTCAAAAATCCGCAATGATTAATAAACTGGCTAGCCAATCTAACACGGTTTTTTTGCGTTGAGTGGCTATCCGGCGTGGTTTATCCGCCCAAACGTTGCGTTTGTTCAAAGCAATCTCATCTATTGAGGCGAGCGGTTTCAAACCAAACCAGCGGAACAGGCTAAAATGTCGGCTCTTTTCAAGGATGACTCATGCCGCGTATCTGGAAACCCTCTGTTACTGTTGCCGCCATCGTCGAAAAAGATGGCAAATTCCTGCTGATCGAAGAAGAGACCAGCGACGGCATCCGCATCAACCAGCCCGCCGGCCATCTCGACCCGTATGAGTCGCTGCAGCAGGCCGTCGTCCGCGAGACGCTGGAGGAAACCGCGTACGATTTCACGCCCACCGCGCTGGTCGGCATGTATATGTCGCGCTACACCTCCAACCGCACCGGCGAGGAAGTCACGTACCTGCGCTTTACCTTCTGCGGCGTGCCGGGCCAGCAGCACGATCGCCCGCTCGACGAGGGCATCCTGCGCACCATGTGGCTCACGCGCGACGAACTGGCCGCCTGCGCCGACCGTCACCGCAGCCCCACCGTGCTGCAATGCGTGGACGAATACCTGGCAGGCATTCGCGCCCCGCTGGAACTGGTACAGACCCACGCTTCGGTCTATAAAGAGGCGATCAGCACCGCGAACGGATAAAGTAAGGAATGAAGCAATGAGCAAGAAAAAAGTCGTGATCGGGATGTCGGGCGGGGTCGATTCCTCGGTTGCGGCGTGGATGCTCAAGGAGCAGGGCTACGACGTCGTGGGCCTGTTCATGAAGAACTGGGAAGACGACGACGATTCCGAATACTGCTCCACGCGCCAGGACTGGATCGACGCGGCCAGCGTGGCCGACGTGATCGGCGTGGACATCGAGGCCGTCAACTTCGCCGCCGAATACAAGGACCGCGTGTTCGCCGACTTCCTGCGCGAATACCAGGCCGGCCGCACCCCGAATCCCGATGTGCTGTGCAACGCCGAAATCGAGTTCAAGGCGTTTCTTGACCATGCCATGCTGCTGGGCGCGGACCTGATCGCCACCGGCCACTACGCGCGCGTGCGCCAGAACGGCGAAAAATTCGAGCTACTGAAAGCCGTCGATCACACCAAGGACCAGAGCTACTTCCTGCACCGCCTGAACCAGTCGCAGCTCTCGCGCACCCTGTTCCCGCTGGGCGAAATCCCGAAAACCGAAGTGCGCCAGATCGCCGAAAAACTGGCGCTGCCCAATGCCGCCAAAAAGGATTCCACCGGCATCTGCTTCATCGGCGAACGGCCGTTCCGCGAATTCTTGAACCGCTACCTGTCATATAAACCGGGCCCCATGAAAACCCCGGACGGCAAGGTGGTGGGCGAGCACGTGGGCCTGTCGTTCTACACGCTGGGCCAGCGCAAGGGCATCGGCGTGGGCGGCATGAAGGCCTATAAAAATCCCGATGGCAGCAGCGACGCCTGGTACGTGGCGCGCAAGGACGTGGCGGAAAATACGCTGTATATCGTGCAGGGCCACGACCATCCGTGGCTGCTGTCGTCCACGCTGCGCGCCGACCAGGCCAGCTGGATCGCCGGCGAGGCGCCGTCACCGCGCGCGCTGTCGGCCAAGACTCGTTATCGCCAGGCCGACGTGGCGTGCGAAGTCGCTCCCGAAGGCGACTCGGACTTTGCGCTGCGCTTCATGGATGCCCAGTGGGCGGTGACGCCCGGCCAGTCGGCCGTGCTGTACGACGGCGATGTGTGCCTGGGCGGCGGCATCATTGCCGCGGTGGATCCACGCTGACCAGGGCCTGAGGCGCCGGCCCGGAGGCCGTGCCGGCCGCTGCGGCCTCGGCAGGCAACCACAAGGTGGCTTCCAGCAGCGTTGCGCCGGGTTCGCTCTGGATCT
>JBEVMD010000399.1:0-12409 GCA_040508835.1 Duganella sp.
AAGAGTATGAAGCGTTTAGCTTGTTTCGTCAACCTTCTTTTTTCTCGCTTTACTTCGCACTCGGTTGAAACTTCGGTGCGTTGTTCTGCGAGGGACAGAACTATAGCAAGCCTCACCCAATCCGGCAAGGGCCTTTTTACAACGCCATGCGCGCACCAGGATATAGCCTGATCAGAGTGGCGGAAGTGATCTGTTTGATCAGGGCGCCCGCCCGATCGTCTCCCCTGCCCCGGCGCAGGTCTTTCCAGAGCTCGATCAGCGCCGCGTCATGCTGCGCTACCGCCTGCTCCACCTCTTCCTGCCAGAACGCCGGCGCTTCGTTTTCCACGAAATTGCCGCGCCCTCGCCCGAAGTGGGCCACGGCCAGATAGCGCAGTACGCCCACGATCACCAGGTTGCGCATGAAAGCGTCGGTAAATTGCACGGCCGCTTCGTTGCGGTCGGTGCTCGAATTGAATCCCCAGGCGGCGCCGGCAAACGTCAGCGCCCCCACCACGCCACCTAATATCGCACCGCCGCCCAGGGTCAGCCCGCCCGCCATCAAATCGGCGGACAAGCCGGTAGCCGCGCCCGAGATCATGGCGCCCAACAAGCCGGCCTGCGCCTTGTCGATCGGTGCGCGCACGGCAAAGTTTTCGCGCACGCGCTCGTTGATCTTGCCGGCGTCGGTCGGATCGAGCTGGTGCAAAATCAGCAACTCGCGCGTACTTTCCACCGTGCTCACGTTCAGGCGCGCCACCAGCGTGGCCATCGCGCGGTCCTGGCGCTGCTGTTCTTCGTTCTTGCCGATGCCCACCACTTTAAGTGCGGACTTGAGCATGCTCTTGCTTTCTTCCGGAACCGACTCGCTATCCCTGGCGGCAGCAGACAGCTGTGCGGCCAGCAAGTGCGTGGCGCGGTCGTAGCGCTCGGCGTTGCGCGCTTCCCATGTGGCAAACAGGCGCGCGTAACCGGCCTGAAACTCCGGCGCCAGCAATTTGCCCACCGTTTCATAAAACACCCGCTCGTGCACCCAGCAGCGGGCAAAGGCGTCGAGCGCCAGCACTTGCCGCACGGCCGGATACTGGCGCAGGTGCTCGCGCCAGCGATCCTGCTCGGCCTGCTCCTGCGCCACCGGGCGCGGCTTGCCTACCTGATTGAGCAGCACGACCACCGGCTTGTCGAGCCATTCGAGTATCTTCATTTCTGCCGGCAGATAGCCGGTGTCGCGCGGGTCTTCCGACGAATTGACCAGGTACAGCACCAGGTCGGCCGACTCGCGCGCCGTACGCATGGCCTGCTGACTGAGCCAGAACGGGCGGTCGCGGTAGCGGTCGATCACCTCGCGCAGGAACCAGCCGATCGGATTACCCGACTGTCCCAGCCGCTTGAGCAGGCGCACCGAGTCGCCAAAGCCCGGCGTATCCCACAACTGCAACGCGTCGCCCTGCGGCGTTGCCAGTAAGGTATGGGACTCGGCAAAGATGGTGACGTGGGCGGCGTCGCGCACCTCGCCGATATCGACACCGACCAGGGTGCGCGCCAGCGTGGTCTTGCCATTATTGGTATGCGAAATCAGCGCAAACTGGATTTGCACGCCCTCTTTTTGCATGGACACGGTCATGGCGCGGTCGACACGGGCAGTCCGGCCTCGAGCGGATAGGCGGACGGATGAAGTAAATTGACCACGGTGGCCTTGGCATGATGGAAGTGGCAGAACTGCTGCCACAGCGCCAGGCGCTCGTTCAGCCGGACGCGGTCGTCAGGATGGTCGCCCATGCGCTCGGCGTAGCTCGATTCGTCGAGCAGCACGGCAATGCCGCGCGGCGACGCTTTGACCAGGTAATCGAGGAAGGCGCCGTGGTTTTCTTTTTCCGGCGTGGCCGTCACATTGAACAGCACCGCGGTGATATTGACGGCCGGATCGGTCAGGTCCACCTCGCGCAGCACGGCCTGCGGCTCGTCGCCGTACGAACTGGACGGACGCAACATCATCCGCCCCTGCTCGCCAAACGCCATGACTGCAATCTGTACCAATCCCTGGTGCCGCGCCTCGTCCACTGTAAAGCTGTACGGCAACACGCGCAACATGCCGCCGCTGGCCACGCCGATGGTGTCATTGAGGCGGCGGAAATAGGGATGATCGAGGTCGAGCGGAAAACGGGTGGCCAGGCGCGCCGCGCGCCAGTTGTACAGCAGCGCCAGGATCAGGCGCGGCAGCACCACCAGCAGGAAAATCGTTGCGGCATATAAATGCACCCAGCGCGCGCCGCCTTCGGCCAGCGTGGTCTGCGGAAAACGCAAGGCTTCGATTTCGGCCAGCGTAAATCCCTGCAAATTGAACACGAACATGGCGGGCGCAAAAATGAACGACAGCAGGCCGTGCACCTGGCGACCGTCGAGGAATGTGCTCTCCCAGCCGGCGCCGTATTGCGACAGCAGGCCGCGCGCGTACAGCGATGCCACGGCGCCGATGGCAAACATGGCCGCACTCAGGTGAAAAGTGCGGTTCAGGCGCGCGGCAGTCAGCCTGGCGCTCAGCTGCGCCCATTCACCCATAAAACTCAGCAAGGAAGTGGACAGGACGGGCGGCATCTTGCGCGGCAGCGCCAGCTTGCCTACGCTCAGGCGGCGCACCATGCCATCCTTGGGCCAGCCCGGCGCTTTGGCAGGAATGAACAGGCTGATCAAGACCCCCAGGTACACGACCAGGTTCCAGACGATAATCAGCAGCAAAGGCGCCGACAGCAGGTCGACGCGATGGGGATCGGTAATCCGGTCCAGGCCCACGCCCAGCACCAGCGCCAGCAGCGGCAACGCCCAGGTCAGACCCTGCAAACCGTAGCGTCGCTTGGCAAACGCGGCAAAGGCCGGATTGCGCTCGGCCAGGCGCTTGAAGATCAGGTCCGAGCGCTGCTGCAGGAAATCGTCGCCCGTGACGTCGGCATGCTTGCCGGACGCCTGCCATTGCGCCAGCTCGCGCGCGCTGCGGCTCGCGTACATGCGGTCGTCCTCGCTGAGGATTTCCTTTTTTTGATCGGTGGTCTCGATGGTGCGTACCAGCACCACATCCCTGGCAATCTGCTCGTTCATAGCACTCCTGTTATTGGTCAAACAGACAACTCAACAACAGGGATTGTGACGCACTTTGCGGATTCAGGCCAACCCCGCACGCCCCTCAACCGGCTTGTGCACACGGTACAGGAAATCAACGATGAACACGGCAATCCACACCGACCACAGCGTATGGGTCAGGAAGTGGGCGCCGCGCAGCTGCTGCATCCAGCCCACGGCAAAGCCGAACGCCAGCATCAGCCCGCCCACGGCGGCAGCCATGCGCGGCCGCGCCGGCAGCCAGAACACGGCCACGGCCAGCAGCCACAGCGCGCTTGATGCGTGTCCCGCCGGCAGGCAATGGCCCGATGGCACCCCGGCCGGCATCAGGTCCAGCAGGCGCACATACGGTTCGTTGCCGCCGTAGCGCTGCAAATCCCACGGGCAGTGGGAATCGCTGAAACGCTTGAGCAGACTGATCACCGCCGGCACCAGCACGGCGGACCAGGCCAGCACCCGCACCCCGGTGCGGTGCGGCGCCACCCAATGCACCGGCCGCCACGCATCCCACGCGGCCACGCCGATCACGGCCACCGCCGCTATCTGCAGCGCGGTTTTCAGCAGCTCGTGGTTGAACCGTTCGGCCAGCCATGCGTGTTGCCAGGGAAAAACGCCGCTGGCGCGGTCGAACATGGCGTCGGCCAGGCCCAGGTCGATATTCGTGTAATTGCCGATCCACAGGATCAGCAAGGCGGAAGCCAGCATCACCGCGTCCATGGCCCGCAGCCATGGCAAGGCTATGCGGTCAAGGCTGGTTGGCGAGCGTGCAGGCATGGAAGATATCGAGTTGCGGGTTGTAGACGGCAGTCGTGAGGTTCAACATGCCCAGGAACGAGTGAAAGATATTGTCGTGCGAAAACGGCTGGTCGCGCCGCGCTTCCAGGCAACGCTGGTCGATATTGAACTGGTCGCGGTACCCCTCGTCCAGCCACAGCATGAACGGCACATGGCGCTGTTCTTCGGGCGAAATAATGTACGGCGCGCCGTGCAAGTACATATTGTTTTCGCCCAGCGATTCGCCGTGGTCGGAGAAATACATCATCGCGGTATCGATGCCGTCCTCGGCGCTGGCAGCCCGCAACAGGTCGATAGTCTTGCTTAAAAAATAATCGGTGTACAGGATCGAGTTATCGTAGGCGGCCACGATGGATGCGCGCGAGCATTTTTCCAGCTCGTTGCTGGTGCACACGGGGCCAAAACGCTGGAAGGTCGACGGATACCGTTTCCAGTACGCAGGACCATGGCTGCCCTTCTGGTGCAGCACGATCACCAGATCCTGGCGGGCGTTGCGGATAATCTCCGGCAAGCCTTGCAGCAGGCGCTCGTCGTAGCACTCTTCCTGGTTGCAGAACGGATCGCCGGCCTTCGGTTGCGACAGGTCTTCGTAGGCCACGCGGTCGCACGCGCCCTTGCAGCCGGAATTGTTATCGCGCCACAGCACAGCCATGCCGGCGTGACTGAGCACATCGAGCAAGCCTTCCTGCGATTTGGCCTTGTCCTCCGAATAATCCTCGCGCGTCATGCCCGAAAACAGGCACGGTACCGAGATGGCCGTGGCAGTCCCGCACGAATGGACGTCGCGGAAGTCGATCAGGCCCGCCTGCCGCGACAGCAGCGGGTTGGTGTTGCGCGCATAACCGTTGAGCGAAAAATTCATGGCGCGCGCCGTCTCTCCCACCACCATGATGGTGACCGAACGGCGTTTTTTATCGGCCCACAGGTGGCCCTTCATGGCGTCGCGGCCCAGCGGCGCCACCACCAGCGGCCGTGCCCACTTATGCTTGCGGTAGGTATTGCCGGCCTGGATCACATTGGTGGGCGTCAGCAAGAACCGCATCTGGCGGTACTCGCGCACGGCCGGCGCCAGGGTCTTGAAGAACGTCATCATCAGCACGCCGGCCGCGCACAGCGACAGCACGACGATGACAGCATTGATCAGCACACCTTTGCGCACGCGGGGAAACTGCACGTGAACGTGGTACACGGCCAGCGACGGCAATACGCCCAGCAGGATCATGGTGAACAGCAAGTTCCAGCACAGCAGTTCTTTGGCTTCATGGATGTCGGTTTCCATGACGTTCTGCACCATGCCGGCGTCGATGGCAATGCCGTAGCGGTTCATGAAATAGCTGGCGCCGGCCGTGAGGAAAAACAGCGCGACCAGGACGGGCTTGAGCACGTACCGGAAACTCACCATGCCCAAGCATGCATTGAACACCAGCGCCAGCATGGCAAAGGCGCCCAGGTACAGCGGCGCATTGCCCAGCTGCAGGCCGCCGGTGGCCATGACAAAGGTTTTCCAGAAGCTCAGGTTATAGGCCAGCACCAGCCAGATTGCTGCAGCCAGCGTCAGCTGCGCCGGCCGCAGCTTGAGCTGGCGCAGCCGCGGCAGCAGGTTGATGCGCAGTGCCGGCGGCAGGTGCAAGGCAAGATTGTGCGGTACGTTCACGGAGGCTCCATCAGTCTAGCCTCCACCTTACTTACCTGGCGGTCAATTCCGCGTCAGCGCGGCGTTAAGATTGCGTTAAACCAACAATACCGTTCCCGTCAGGGAAAGCGCAGCTGGAAAATGCTGCCGCCGCCGGGACGGTCGCTGTAATGCAGTTCCGCGCCCAGGTAGACGCCGATGCGCTGCACCAGTCCCAGGCCCAGGCCGGTGCCGGACGAGCCATTGGCGCCGGCCGGCGCCGCCTGGTTGAACACGCGCGCCCGGGCGGCCGGCGGCAAGCCGGGCCCGGTATCCTCGACCACCAGCGCCCGGCCCTCCAGGCGCACGATCACCTCGCCCTGCAAGGTGTAGGAACAGGCATTGCGCACCAGGTTGCCGATGGCGGCAATCATCAGCTCGCGCGGCGCCGTGACGGTAAAGTCCGCGCCCCCGGCGTAATGCAGGGTCAGCGGCTTGCCGTCCACCAGCGGCTGGCAGCGCGCACATTCTTCGCTGGCCAGCAGCGTCAGCGACACGGGCGTGGCTTCCAGCTGGTCGGGCGAGCGCGCCAGCCGCAGCAGCACGGTGACCGAATCGGACGCATCGCGCGCGGCCCGGTAGATGCGTTCGGACGCGGCCTGGATCGCGGGACTGGCCGGCGCCTGCGCCATGATCACTTCCGCCGCGCCGCTGATCACGGTGAGCGGCGTGCGCAATTCGTGGCTGACGTCGCCCGTGAAAAAGCGTTCGCGGTCCAGCACTTCCGTCAGCTCTCGGGTGCGGGCGGCAAACGCGCGGGCCAGGATGCCCAGTTCGTCGGGATTATCCTGCAGCGGCAGATCGGGGTTGCGCGCCTCCACGGCCGTGGCCAGGCCCATGATGGGCCGCACCACGCTGTTGCCGATGAACGCGCCGAACATCAGCGAGGAAATCAGAAAGCCCGCAAAGCCCACTGCAAACATGCTGTAAACCACCAGCTCGATTTTTTCATAGGCGCTGGCGTGGTCGACCACCACGTACTCGCCCGACGCGTCGAGCCCGCTCAAGACGTGCAGGTCGACGCCGTCGACCGTGATCTCGTTGGCCCCGCGCGGCAGGCCGCGCAGCGACTGCGGGATATCCGCATCATGATAGAAACTCAGGCCCGCCGGCATTTCCACCGGCAGCCCCCCGGCCTGGCGCGGCGAGGCCCAGGCCGCCACTTCTTCCAGGCGCTCATCGACCAGCTTGACCTCGATGCCCTCCACGGCCAGCGCGGCAATGATGGCAAAAAACAGGCTGGCCACGGCGGCAAACAGCAGATAAGCGACGACGATCCGCCGGCGCAGGGATTTAAACGGTGGCATCGGTGGCAAGCAGTTTATAGCCGATGCCGGACACGGTGCGCAGCATGGCAAAATCGAATGGTTTGTCGAGCACCTGGCGCAGTGCATGGATGTGGGTGCGCAGCGCATCGCTGTCGGGACGGTCTTCGCCCCAGACTTCCTGCTCCAGCATGTCGCGCGTGACCAGCTTGGGCGCCTGGCTCATCAGGCATTTGAGGATCACGTAGCCGGTCCGGGTGAGCACCAGCGGCGTGCCGGCGCGGTGCACCTCGAATTTTTCCGTGTCGAAGCGCAGCGCCCCCACCGACAACACGGCCGCGCCCGTGGTCTGACCGCGCGCGCGCCGCAGCAAGGCGTGCAGACGCACTTCCAGTTCCACCAGCGAAAACGGCTTGACCAGGTAATCGTCGGCGCCGCTGTCGAAGCCGGCCACCTTGTCCTGCACCGTGTCGCGCGCGGTGAGCATCAGCACCGGCGTGGCATTGCGCAGTTCGGTGCGCAGCTTGT
Organism: Duganella sp.; assembly: GCA_040508835.1. Lineage (GTDB taxonomy): Bacteria > Pseudomonadota > Gammaproteobacteria > Burkholderiales > Burkholderiaceae_D > Rugamonas. The sequence continues at coordinate 7,354 of JBEVMD010000399.1, forward strand.
GACACAGTTCCAGCCCCGTGATCCCCGGCAGCATGACGTCCAGCACGATCACGTCGTATTCGTGCTGGGCCGCCAGCGCCAGCCCGGCATAACCATTGGCGGCCGAATCCAGCACATGGCCCTTGGGTTCCAAAAAGGCGTACAGATTGGCCAGGATGTCGGGGTTGTCTTCGATAATCAGGATGCGCATGGGCGAATGATCACAGTCCGTCGAAGTTGGCCGGGCGCTTGTCGAGGAAGGCGCGCATGCCCTCCTGTTGCGCCGGCGTGCCGAACGCGGCGTGGAACAGGCGCCGCTCGTAGGCCACGCCGTCGTGCAGCGGCGTCTCGAAAGCGCGGTTGACGGCGTCCTTGACCATCATCGCCACCGATGTGGGCATGGCGGCAATCTGGGTGGCAATCGCCAGCACTTCCTCGGTCAGCTGGTCGGCAGCGACCACGCGCGACACCAGGCCGATGCGCTCGGCCTCGGCCGCATCGATGGTGCGGGCCGTCAGCAGCATGTCCATGGCCTTGGCCTTGCCCACGGCGCGCGGCAGGCGCTGGGTGGCGCCGGCGCCCGGCGGCACGCCGATCTTGATTTCGGGCTGGCCGAACTTGGCGGTATCGGCCGCCACCACGAAATCGCACATCATGGCCAGCTCGCAGCCGCCACCGAGCGCGTAGCCAGCCACGGCGCCGATCACCGGCTTGCGCACGCGCAGGATGTGTTCCCAGTTGCGGCTGATGTAGTTGTCGCGGTAGGTGTCGGTGTACGTGTAGTCGACCATGGCGGCGATGTCGGCGCCGGCGGCAAACGCCTTGTCGCTGCCACCGAGCACGATGCAGCCGATGGCGGGATCGGCGTCGAACGCGAGCAGCGCCTCGCCCAGCTCGTTCATCATGTTGTCGTTGAGCGCATTCATTGCCTTCGGCCGGTTCAGGCGGATCAGGGCGACTTTGCCGTGCACTTCGACGATCAGGTCCTGGTATTGCATGATGTTCCTCCACGGTGGCAGTTTGGTGGCGTCGATTGTAGCGTTTATCCCCGGCGCCGGCATGATCCACCGCTGGTGGCCGCGCATTCCGGCCCATCGCGCAATACTTGTCAGTCCATCTATAACGTGCGACAGGAAATACGCCAAGATATTAGGCTCACTGCACTTTCCGCCAATTGGAGTGCACCATGTTCAAATCGATTTTATTCCCGACCGACGGCTCCGAGCTGTCGGAAAAAGCCACCGCCACTGCCGTCCAGTTCGCGGTCATCAACCAGGCCCGCATCATCGGCATCACCGTGGTGCAGCCGTTTGCCATGACGCCGATCAGCGACGCGGGCGTGGTGGTGGACGTGGGCGACTTTGCCGTGCAGATGCAGGAAGCCGCAGGCGAACACATCGACAAGCTGGCCGCTGCCGCCCGCATTGCCGGCGTGCCGTTCGAGGGCATTATCTCCACCTCCACCGTGCCGTTCGAGGAAATCATCGAAGCGTCGAAGAAATTCAACTGCGACCTGATCATCATGGCCACGCACGGCCACACGGGCCTGGATAAATTCCTGCTGGGCAGCCAGACCGACAAGGTGCTGTCCAACACCACCCTGCCGGTCCTGGTCCTGCGCTAAAGCTAATTGGCCTTCCTGGGCAGCAGCACCCACACGCTGCCGCGCTGCTTCATGCGGCCGGCGTTCTCGGACGCTTCGGTGCCGAAACCGAAGAAGTAATCGACGCGGATGGCGCCCCGGATGGCGCCGCCCGTATCCTGCGCCATCACCAGCCGCTGCATCGGGATATCGCTGTTGGCCTGGGTGGTAGCCAGGAACACGGGCGCGCCCAGCGGCAGCTGGGTCGGGTCGATGGCGACCGAACGCTGCGGCGTCAGCGGCACGCCCAGCGCGCCTTTCGGCCCCACTTTCGGGTCGGGCAGGCGTTCTTCCTTGAAGAACACATAGCTCGGGTTGGCGTTGAACAGTTCCTGCGCGCGCGTGGGATGGCCGGCCACCCACGCCTTGATGCCCTGGGCGGACGCCTGGTCCACCGTCAGCTCATTCTTTTCCACCAGGTATTTGCCTATCGATTTATACGGATGGCCGTTCTGGTCCGCATACGCCACGCGCACGGTGTCCTGGGTATCGGTCAGCTGCACCCGTCCCGAACCCTGCACCTGCAGGAAGAACGCTTCCACCGGATCGTCGACCCACAACAATTCCTTGCCCTTCAGTTCGCCATTATCGATCTCGGCGCGGGTGGGGTACGGCACCAGCTTCTTGCCCACCACCTTGCCGCGCAGGCGCATGCCCTTGAGCTCCGGGTACACGCCGGCCAGGTCCACCGTGATCATATCGTCCGGTACCTTGTATAAAGGCGTCTGGTACGGGCCGCCCTTTTTGCGGGCGCCGCGCAGCAGCGGCTCGTAGTAGCCGGTGACCAGGCCGTCGGTGGCGCCGTCGGGCGCGACCACCTGGTTCGGCACCATGAAGGATTCAAAAAATGTCCGGACGGCCCGGTCGTCGCTGGCGTTGACGGTGCGGGCAATGCCGCACGACTCTTTCCAGATCGCCTGCTTGACCAGCACCGTGCACGACGACAGGAAGGCCGGCCAGGCCGCGCGCACATCATCGCGGTCCCAACCCGGCAGCGCGGCAAACGTGCTGGGCACCATTTTCAGCGCGCCCGGTTTGGCGGGGACCGGCGTGGTGGGCGCCGGCACGGGCGCGGGCGTTACCGGCGGCGCGGGCGTGGCGGCCTGGTCGGGCGGAATCGGGGTGGTGGTGCAAGCAGCGAGGGACAGTGCGATAAGGCTGACGGGAACGAGTAGACTACGACGGGTAAATAACATGGAGAATCGCTATGTGGATATTGTTGGTGGAAGTGTGCGTGGCGCTGTTCCTGCTGGTGTTTGTCGTCTGGTGGACCATGTTCCAGGGCAAAGCCAAGCCCCGGCGCAAGGACGACGACCGGCCATCGTGAGCGCTCAGTGCAGCGTGCGCGGCAGCGACAGCACGAATTCCGGGATCTGCGCTTCGAACTGGTGGCCGTCCTCGGCCACGCAGAAGTACTCGCCGACCATGGAGCCCTGCGGCGTTTGCAGGGCCGAGCCGCTGGTGTATTCGAACTGTTCGCCCGGCTGCAGCAGCGGCTGGTGGCCGACCACGCCCAGCCCGCGCACTTCCTCGATGTGGTTGTTGGCGTCGGTAATCACCCAGTGGCGCGAGATCAGCTGCGCCGCCACCGTGCCGGTATTCTTGATGGTAATGGAATAGGTAAACACAAAACTGGTGCGTTCCGGGTCCGACTGCTCGGGCAGGTACTGGGTTCTGACCGACACAGTAAATTCGTAAGTGGCCATCAAATTTCCTTAATAAAAACAATGACTTTGTATCGCGGGACTGTCATGGACAGGCTTTCCTTCATTGCACCGCAAATCGGTAACGGATGCAAGGACGGCGCGGACGAAATGTTTGCAAACTGCCCCCTAATTAGGCAGAGGCCGTCCGACAGGCGTAAAATAACGGATCTTTTTTAATGCCAGGCCACACGTCATGACCCAATACCGCATCGCTCCCAGCATCTTGTCCGCCGACTTCGCCCGCCTGGGCGAGGAAGTACGCAACGTCGTCACCGCCGGCGCCGACATCATCCACTTCGACGTGATGGACAACCATTATGTGCCGAATCTGACCATCGGCCCGCTGGTCTGCGAAGCGATCCGCCCGCACGTGCAAGTGCCGATCGACGTGCACCTGATGGTCAAGCCGGTGGACCGCATTATCCCCGACTTCGCCAAAGCCGGCGCCAACATCATCACCTTCCACCCGGAAGCGTCCGATCACGTGGACCGTTCGCTGCAACTGATCCGCGACCACGGCTGCAAGGCCGGCCTGGTGTTCAACCCGGCCACGCCGCTGAGCTACCTGGAACACGTGATGGACAAGATCGACATCATCCTGATCATGTCGGTCAACCCCGGCTTCGGCGGCCAGTCGTTCATCCCGCACGCACTGAAAAAAATCGCCGACGCGCGCCGCCTGATCGATGAATCGGGCCGCGACATCATGCTGGAGGTTGATGGCGGCATCAAGATCGAGAACATTGCCGACGCCGCCGCTGCCGGCGCCGACACGTTCGTGGCCGGTTCCGCCATCTTCGGCAAGCCCGACTACAAGGCCGTGATCGACGCCATGCGCGCCAACCTGGCCCAGGTCGGAGCCTGATATGACCGTGCTGGCAGGCGTACGTGCAGCCATCATCGACCTCGATGGCACCATGCTCGACACCATCCCCGACTTCCACGTGGCGATCACCGGCATGCTGGCGGAGCTGGACCTGCCGCCCGTCACCCGCGCGCAGATCGCGGTCATGGTGGGCAAGGGCTCGGAAAACCTGATCCGCGCCGTGCTGGCGCTGCAGCTGAACGAGGCGCCGCAATCGCCGCCGGTGGAGGCGCGCTTCAATGTGGCGATGGAAGCGTACCAGCGCCACTACCTGGCCATCAACGGCCAGCACAGCGTGCTGTACCCGGACGTCATTGCCGGCCTGACGGCCATGCGGGCCGACGGCCTGCGCCTGGCCTGCGTGACCAACAAGCCGATCGCGTTCGCCACCCCGCTGTTGAAGTTGAAAGGCCTGGACGGTTTTTTCGAGGTCGTGTACGGCGGCGACTCGCTGGCCCGCAAAAAACCCGACCCGCTGCCACTGCAAACGGTATGTACCGATTTCGGCCTGCTGCCGGCGCAGGTGGTGGCCATCGGCGACTCGTCCAACGACGCCCAAGCGGCGCGGGCGGCGGGCTGCCCGGTGCTGACGGTACCGTATGGTTACAACCACGGACAGTCTGTACACGAAATCGATTCCGATGGTATAGTTACCACGCTGCTGGATGCAGCTAAGCTGATCCGTTCATCTCTACCTGGTCCTCTGAATTCGCTGAACTGAAACTGAACGCAATGTCTCTCATCAAAAAAACCCAAGTCAACCAAACCGGCTCGATTGAGGCCTGGCTTTGGCGACGCTGGCAATCCTGGCAAGGCTGAACGCCTGAGCCGTATTGCTGTCGCCCTGCTGCGGGCGACAGGTTT
>JBEVMD010000423.1:0-7267 GCA_040508835.1 Duganella sp.
CGCGTGAGGTCCACCAGCAGCGCGCCCTGGTAGCCCAGCACTTCCACCTGGCGCTGGGCATTGATGACGATGGCCGAGTTCTCGTCGATGCCGATGCCCAGCTTGTAGCCTTTTTTGAGCATGGCGGGCAGCATGCGGGCAAAGCGCCCGCGCGCCAGCAGGTGCTGGTCGATGAAGATGTCGTCGCCCACGAACCCCAGGCCCGTGGTGAGTTCGCGGCCGTTCACGCCTTCGCTCAGCGTGCCGAACACGGTTTTCGCTTCGTAATACATGGTGGTGCTCATGATGGCGGCGCCGGCGCTGGTGCCGAAGATCACGCCGCCGCGGCGGTACACGTCCCAGATCGCTTCCAGCGCCTTGGTGCGGGTGCCGTCGGGGCGCACCAGCGCCTCGGTGATCAGGGCCTGGTCGCCGCCCGAAAAATACACGCCGCCCGCTTCCCGGATCGACTGCGCGATGGCGTCGTCCTCCGCATCGCGGCGATAATCGCGGTCTTTCAGGCGCACGGCCAGCGGCACCACGAACGCCTTGGCGCCTTGCCGGTTCAGCGCGGCGGCCGCCGTGGCGCCGGAGCGCAGCGGATTGCCCGCCGCGCTGGGCAGCACCGCAATGCGGGCGCCGGCGCCGCCGGCCAGTTGCACCACGCGCTGCCAGATCACCGCATTGTCGGCCCGTACCGCGCCGCCGGCGATCACCAGCGATCCCGTGGGCGCCGGCTCTGCCACCCGGGCCAGCGGCGGCGCTGCTGCATCCTGCATATCGGTTGCCATGGTTGCCATGGCCGGCGCCGCCAGCAGGCTGCATGCCATCACACCCGCACCAAGGCGGCGCACCGCCCCCACAAAACTTACCATGCCGACCGTCCTTATTGAGCACTGCCCGCCGTGCGCCGTTGCGCGCAGCGAGCCAACCAGCGGGTCCGGAGACCGCAAAGCCAGTAGACTACCATAGTGCAAACCCAAGCCGGGGCCGGCATGCGTGCGTTCAGCGCACCCTGCCGCGACGGAACAGGTTGACGATTGCCAGCAGTATCAGCGCGCCCACGAACGATACCACGAGCGACATCAGGCTGAAGTCGTCGGAATTGATGGTGCCGGTACCGAGCAACGGGGCCAGGAACCAGCCGCTGAGCAGCGCGCCGACGATGCCGACCACCACATTCAGTATCAGCCCCTGCTGTTCGTCGGTTTTCATCACCAGGCTGGCCAGCCAGCCCAGGATGCCACCTATCACTATCCACAGTATCAGATTCATTGCTTTCCCCTTATTGATGGTTGCCGGCCGACGGCCGGTGGCTCGATGCGGCCGACGGCCGGTGGCTCGATTATGCAAAGGGCCCAATCGTGCGGCTATCGGCGTCCGCCGCATGGCGGGGTGGGACGATTCCTAGGGCGCACGTCCCCGCCGCCTTGCCGCCGCGGTTTTACTGCGACGTCCGCTGCAGGCGCGGCACCGCTGGCGCCACCATGGCGCGCCATCCGATACAATGGCCCCATGCCCCACGACGCCCCCTCCTCCTCACGTCCCCTGCACCTGCCCGCCCTGGCGGGCTGGCTGGTGTTTACCTTCATATTTGCCGGCATCGGCGCCTTTGCCACGTCCCAGGCCGGGGAGTTCTACGGCCAGCTGGCACAGCCGTCGTGGGCGCCGCCCGCGTGGTGGTTCGGCCCCGTCTGGACGGTGCTGTATGCGCTGATGGCGTTTGCCGCCTGGCGCGTGCAGCGTACGGCCAGCGTGCGCGGCGTGCGTACCGAGATGACCGTGTACGTGGCGCAGCTGGTCCTCAATGCCTGGTGGAGCTGGCTGTTCTTCGCCTGGCACCGGGGCGGGCCCGCGTTCTACGAACTGCTGGTGCTGTGGGTGGCCATTGTTGCCACCATCGTCCTGTTCTGGCGGCGCGACCGCATCGCCGGCATGTTGTTGTTGCCTTACATCGTCTGGGTCAGCTTTGCGGGCGCCCTGTGCTACACCATCTGGCAGCTGAACCCGGGCGCGCTGGGCTGAATGCCGCGAACTTGTCTAAAAGCGATGGCAAATTCATAGCACCTTGGAAATAATGTTGCTTTGGATTTACTAATTGTGGGGCGAAGCTGGTAAACTTCGGGGTTTCGCCCTTGCTATCGCTTTCATGTTGAAATCCCGAGTTTCCGACGCCGCCGCTGCCCGCTCCCTGGCCCTGACGCTGACCTCTTTCGTTGCCGCGCCCGCTTGCGTGCACGCTGCGGAATTGCCGGAAGTACTGGTCACCGCCCAGCGCACGGCCGCGCCCGAATCGAAAACCCCGGTGTCGATGACGGTGCTCACTGCCGCGCAGCTGGCCGACGGCGGCATCGCCAACCCGGGCGATCTCGGCGCCCGCATTCCCAACGTCGAACTCGACAATTCGACGGACGGCCTGCGCATCACCATGCGCGGCGTGTCCAGCGCCGACACCACCGGCAAGGGCGACCCGTCCGCCGCCTTCATGCTCGACGGCGTGGTCCTGGCCCGGCCGCAAAGCCAGAACCTGCCCTTCTACGACATCGAACGGGTGGAAGTATTGCGCGGCCCGCAAGGCACGCTATACGGCCGCAACACCACGGCCGGCGCCATCAACGTGATTGCCAGGGCGCCGGTGGATGCGTTCGGCTTTGAAGCCCACGCCGGCATCGGCAATGACCGCAGCCGCGCAGCGGGCGCCATGCTCAATATCCCTGTCAGCGACATGCTGGCCCTGCGCGCAGCCGCGACCGCGAACCGCCACGACAGCTATCTGCACAACGGCCAGGGCACGGCCTATGCGCTGGGCCTGGACCGCGACGACCGGGCCGCCCGCGTGTCCGCCCGGCTCAAGCTGGGCCGCGCCGCCGTCTTGCTGCTGCGCGCGGACCACAGCAGGATCGACGACAACAACGACAGCTTCGTGCCGGACACGAACTTTTACGCGGGCGTTGCCACCGGCAACCCCACCTGGCAGGGCGGCAGCACGTGCGACCGGCTCACCAACGCGTTCGTGCCGCCCAACTCGGCGCCGGAACAGGGCTACAGCCGCAAGGCCAGCACCGGTGTGGCAGCCGACCTGCAATGGGATCTGGGCCCGGCCACGCTGTACTACCTGGGCGCGCACCGCGACTACCAGCAGCAGCAACTGACCAACTCGTATTACCGCGTGGCGCCCGGCGTGGCGCTGGGCGTGCACCAGGATTTCGACGGCTGGTACCGCCAGGATACCCACGAGCTGCGCCTGGCCAGCAAGACCAGCGGCGCCGTCAGCGGACAGGCGGGCGCCTATTATTTCCGCGAGCGCTCGTCGCAGTCGTACACGTTCCGCGACCTGGAGCCGCTGGGCCTGACGCCGTACTACGCCTTTCCCCACGGCCCCACCCGGTCCATGAGCCGGGCGCTGTTCGGCCAGACCACCTGGCAGGCGGGCCAGCTGTTCGGGCAGCCCTGGCGCCTGACGGCCGGCGCGCGCCACACGGACGACCGGAAATCGCGCTACGGCGCGACCAGTTTCCAGCAGGCCAGCGTGTTCAACCCGCTGACCGACGTCCAGCTGCTCAACGCGGCCGCCCTGTCGTCCAGCCAGACCACGTGGCGCCTGGGCGCCGACGTCGACCTGGCGCCGTCCACCCTGGCGTACGCCAGCATTGCCACCGGCTACAAGGCGGGCGGCTTCAACGACGGCTGCGAGGCCGGCGCCCGGGCGCTGGGCCTGGTCTGCGCGGCCGCGACCGCCGTGCCGCGCGCCACGCTCGTGTACCAGCCGGAACAGCTGCGCGCCTACGAGGCCGGCGTCAAGAGCCGCTTGCTCGACCACCGCGCGACCATCAACCTGTCCGTCTTCCAGTACGACTACACCAATCTGCAGCTGTCGGGCGTGGCCACGGTCCAGGGCGCGCCGCGCTTTGTCACCAGCAACGCCGGCGAAGCGAGCGTGCGCGGCATGGAGCTCGAAGGCCGGTTCCAGGTCACGCCGCGCGACCGCGTCAGCTACGCGTGGTCGCTGCTGGACGCGCACTATGTCCGCTATTCGCCGGACGGCGTGCACGCGTGGGACGGCGACCACCTCGACCGCGCGCCGGCCCACACCGTGTCGCTGGCGTACGAACGCACGCTGCGCGTGCGCGACGGCGTGCTGGCGGCCGGCGTCGGCACGCGCCGCAGCGCCGACTACGTGATTGCCGTGCCGTCGCAGCTGCTGCAATACCGCGTGCCGGCCCGCACCGAGACCGGCGCGACGCTGCGCTACACGGCGGCCGGCGGCGCCTGGACCGTGCTGGCGCGCGTTGCCAATATCGAAAACCAGGTGCGTCCCATCAGCATCGACAGCTTCGGCATGACGGTGCCAAGCGATCCGCGCACGTTCGACGTGCGCGTCGATTACCGCTACTGATCGTCCCATGACCACGCCGGCCCTGCTCAAGTTGCTGCGCTGCCTGCTGGCCATGCTGGTGTGGCTGCCCGCGTGGGCCCTGGCGCAGGCGCCGCTGCAGCTCGATTCGGGGCGCGAGGCGATCGACGCCTGGCCGGCCGTCACGGTGCTGGCCGATGCAGGGGGCAAACTGGAGCCGGCGCAGGCGCTGGCCGAGGCCGGGCGCTACGCCAGGCCCACGTCGGCGCGCGCCACGCTGGGCGTGCGCCAGGACGTCGTGTGGCTGCGCATCCCGGTGCGGGTGCCCGCCTACAGCGATGGCCAATGGGTACTCAGCATCGACTACGCGGTGGTCAACCGGGTGGACGTGTACGTCGCCACCGATGGCGCCATCGACCGCCATCTGGTCACGGGCAATTTGCAGCCGGTGGCCGACAACGCGCCGCGCACGCGGGTGCCGGCCGTGCAGCTGCAGCTGCTGCCCGGCACCGAGCACGTGTTGCTGCTGCGCGTGGAAAACATCGGCGCCATGATCCTGCCGGTACGCTTGTCGCGCCCCGGCGCCTTCCATGCCCAGGCGCTGGGCGAGCAGATGCTGCAGGGCGTGCTGCTGGGGCTGTGCCTGTGCCTGCTGTTATACAGCCTGGCGCAATGGCAGAACCTGCGCGAGCCGCTGTTCGGCAAGTTCGCGCTGATGGTGGCGGGCCTGACCCTGTTTTCGGTGGAGTTCTTCGGCCTGGGCAACCAGTACCTGTGGCATAACAGCGTGTGGATGAGCATTCATGCGGGCGGCCTGTTCGCGCTGGCTGCCGCCTGCGGCGCCTACCTGTTCGTGGAACAAGTGCTGGCGCGTCCCGGCCAGGACCGGCTGTTCAGCCGCCTGATGCGCGGCGGCGCGGCGCTGTGCGTGGTGGCCGCCCTCGCCTACGCCACTGACCTGATCGACGTGGCAACGCTGGTGACCATCGTCAGCACGCTCGGCATCCTGCCGATGCTGCTCGGCCTGCCGGGCGCATTTGCGCGCGCGCGGCGCGGCGACCCGGTGGGCGTGTGCCTGCTGCTGGGCTGGTCGGTGAGCTTTGCCGCATCCCTGGTGCTGAGCCTGGTGATCGACGGCCGTCTGGACGCCACGTTCTGGACCCTGCACGCCCTGCAGTTCGGTAATATCTTCGACATGCTGCTGTTCATGCGCATCCTCGGCCTGCGCACGCGGGACATGGAGCTGGCCATGTTGCGCGCGCAGGAAGCCACGCGCGCCAAGTCGGCATTCCTGGCGCACATGAGCCACGAGATCCGCACGCCCATGAACGCCATCATCGGCATGAGCCGGCTGGCGCTGATGCACCAGCCCGACGCCCGGCTGCACAACTACCTCGCCAGGATCCTGGGCGCCGGCGAACACCTGCTGGCCGTGCTCAACGACATCCTCGACTTTTCCCGGATCGAGGCCGGCAAGCTGCGCCTGGAAGCCGTGCCGTTCGAATTAAGCGACGTGCTCGATCCGCTGGTCACGCTGGCCGGCAGCCATGCGACCGAGAGCCGGGCCGAGCTGGTCATGCGGGTGCAGAACGGCGTGCCCGGGCGGCTGGTGGGCGATCCGCTGCGGCTGCGCCAGGTCATGATCAACCTGGTCGGCAACGCCTTCAAGTTCACCGCGCAAGGCGAAGTGACGGTCACCGTGGAACTGGTCGCGCAAGCGGCCGATGGCGTGGTGCTGCGCTTCGGCGTGCAGGACACCGGCATCGGCATGCGGCCCGCGCAGCTCGAGCGCCTGTTCCAGTCGTTCAGCCAGGCCGACGACTCGATCGCGCGCAAGTACGGCGGCAGCGGCCTGGGCTTGAGCATCTGCCGCCAGCTGGTGCGGCTGATGGACGGCGACATCCAGGTGACCAGCACGCCGGACGCCGGCAGCCGCTTCAGCTTTACGGTGCGCCTTGGCATCGATACCGCGCCGCGCGCCGCAGGTCCTGGCGGGCGCGATCCGCGCATGCCGTCCACGGCCCCGGCGCTGGCGGACCTGTCCGTGCTCGACGGCGCACGCATCCTGCTGGTGGACGACAACGCCAACAACCGGCTGGTGGCGCTGGACTTCCTGTCGGCAGCGCGCATGCACGTCGATATCGCCTGCGACGGCGCCGAAGCCGTGCGCATGGCAGCCGCCGGAACGTACGACCTGGTGCTGATGGATATCCAGATGCCGCAGATGGACGGCCTGACCGCCACCGGCCGCATCCGCGCCATGGACTGCGGCGCGCGCCTGCCCGTGATTGCCATGACGGCCAACGCCATGGCCGGCGACCGCGAGAAAAGCCTGGCGGCCGGAATGGACGACCACATCACCAAGCCCATCGATCCCGAACAGCTGTTTGCCATGCTGGTCAAGTGGATACCGGCCGCCGCGCTGGCCTGCCGCGCCCCCGCGCCACCGCTGCCGCCCGCCGGCGCCGTCTCGGCAACCCCGGCGCCCCCGGCCACGCCGCGCGTTCATGCCCACCCGCTGCCCGCCGTCACGGGCATCGACTGGGGGCCTGCGCTGCGCCAGGTCAATGGCCAGCGCGACCGGCTCGATCAGCGCATCGCCGCCTTCGTGCAGGAATACGCGGGCGCGCCGCAAGCGATTGCCGCCGCCCTGGACAGCCGCGACCATGCACCGCTGTCCGCGCTGGCGCACGACCTGAAATCGACCGCGCCGTACATCGGCGCCTGCGAGATCGCCAGCCTGGCCCACGCGCTGGAACTGGCGATCGACCGTGGCGACCCGCACGCCATCGCAGCCGTGGCCGGCCAGCTGGCGGCTGCGCTGGCGCAGGTGCTGGCCGCACTGGCGCAGGTGCTGGCCGCACTGGCGCAGGTGCCGGCCGCGCTGCAGTAGCGCTGTCCAGGGCGTTCGTGGCGCAGGAGCAGGCCGTGCGC
>JBEVMD010000429.1:0-3772 GCA_040508835.1 Duganella sp.
GGGGTCCGACCCCGGCTGGCAGTGCGGGATCGGCACGCGCATACCGCTGCGCCAGCACCGCGCACACCCTCAGCTGCAGCTGGTGGAACAGCATCAGCGGCAACACCACCGCGCCCAGCGCCCCGCCTGCAAACAGCACCTTGGCCATCGGCACCCCGCTGGCCATGCTTTTTTTCGAGCCGCAAAACACGATCGCGATGCGGTCCTCGCGGCTGAAGCCCAGCTTGCGGCTGGCCTTGGCCGCAATCAGCATCACCAGTCCCAGCAAAATCGCATCGATCACCAATAATCCGGCCAGCGCCCTGCCCGACACTTGGTGCCACAAGCCCTGCCCCACCGCTTCGCTGAACGCCGTGTACACCACCAGCAGGATCGAGCCCTGGTCCACCAGCCGGGTGACGGCCTTGTGACGTTCGAGCCAAGCGCCGATCCAGCGCCGCGCGATCTGACCGGCAATAAACGGCAGCAACAGTTGCGTGGCGATCTGCGCGAACGATTCCAGCGACGAGCCGCCCTTCAGGTGCGCCGACGTCAGCACGCCAACCAATACCGGCGTCAAAAAAATCCCCAGCAGGTTCGACGCCGATGCGCTGCAGATGGCCGCCGGCACATTGCCGCGCGCGGCGGCCGTAAACGCGATCGACGACTGCACCGTGGACGGCAGCATGCACAGGAACAAAATTCCCAGGTACAGGTCGGGCGTGACCAGCGGTTCGAGCAGCGGCCGCAAGGCCAGTCCCAGCAAAGGGAACAGCGCGAACGTGCACAGCAGCACCAGCAGGTGCAGGCGCCAGTGCGTGATGCCGGCCACGACCGCCTCGCGCGACAGCTTGGCGCCGTGCAGGAAAAACAGCAAGCAGACGGCTGCGTGGGTGATGTCGTTGAAGACCACGGCCGTCTGGCCGGTGCAGGGAAAGAGACTGGCGGCGCCGACCGTTGCAATCATCGCCAGCGTGAAGTTATCGGGTAAAAATTTCGGTCTAGCCATTATCGGGAACATTTGGTTTCAAGGATGTCGATGCCGCCCACGGTGCGCACCGACGACGCACTGCGGACCAGGTCGACACGTTCGACGCACTCGCCGTGCAGTACACCGTACTGGGTGCGGGTGCAGACGGTCAGCGTACCGGCGCTGCTGCTGTTGCAAAAGAACTGCTCGGCGCGCATGCGCACCAGCGCTTCCTCGAGCGTCATGCCGGGCTGCACGGTGGTGGTCACAAAGCTGCCGAGTTTGTTCTGGTTGACGGTGTAGCAGCCGCCCAGCGACAGCGCGGTCGCGAGCGCCATCGCCAGCATCAGGGGTGTGCGCATGGTGTGTTGGTCCTGGTAATTTCCACATGGCAGTGTACCAGCCCCGACATTTTTTGGTCATGATGCCGTCACACTGGGTCACTATCATGCGCAGCGTTGTTAATCCATTAATCGGTTACAAGGCAAACATGAACAAGACATTATCCGCAGTGTGCTTCGCCGCTCTCAGCTTCCCCATGCTGGCCATGGCCGCCAACGTTGCCGCCGCCGTGGCGGACATGGCCGACCTGGCAAACGCTGCCGCCTCCCCGGCCGCGGCGGACGCTGCACCGGCCGACGCCGACGCCGACGCCACCGTTGCAGTGGCAGCGGCCGCGCCGATGGCCACCGTGGAAATCGCGTCCCGCAAGACCCGTTCGTCGGTTGCCATGAGCAAGAGCGACATGCAGAAAATCCTGCCGGGTATCAATCCCCTGAAAGCGCTGCAAACCCTGCCGGGCGTGAGCTTCCAGACCGCCGACCCATGGGGCAACAACGAACAAAACCTGTCGCTGTTCATCCACGGCTTTTCCGGCCAACAGCTCGGCTACACGATGGACGGCGTGCCGCTGGGCGACCAGCAATACGGCAACTACAACGGCCTGTCGCCGCAGCGCGCCGTGATCAGCGAAAACGTGGGCAGCGTGATCCTGTCGTCGGGCGCCGGCGACCTGGCCACTGCATCCACCAGCAATCTGGGCGGCACCATCGAGACCTTCTCGAGCGATCCGTCGTCCACCCGCAACCTGGCCGTGCAGCAGACCGTGGGCAGCTACACCACGTCGCGCACGTTCCTGCGCTACGACACGGGCGCCTTCGGCGACGGCAGCAGCGCCTATCTGTCGGCCGTGCACCACGAACAGAAAGCGTGGGACTTCAAGGCGCGCCAGGGCGGCGACCAGGTCAACGCCAAGTATGTCAATCAGAGCAGCCTGGGCAAGCTGACGCTGTTCCTCGACTACTCGGACAAGATCGAGCCGAACGAGGACAGCACCGTGCGCTCGGCAACCGAGAAATACCAGCCGTACACGCGCCCGTTCATGTACCCGAACTTCCAGCAGGCAGTGAACTACCTGTCGCCCACGGGCGGCACCCCGGCAGCGGAAGGCAATAACTACCGCAACTACTACAGCGATGCCCAGCGCACCGATTACCTGACGTACGCCAAGTTCGACCTCAACGTCAGCGACAGCACCACGTGGTCCAACCAGGTGTATTACCACAATGACGACGGCGTGGGCGTGGTGGCCGGCCCGATCGGCGTGGCCGGCTTGCCGGGCCTGTTTGCCGTGTACTTCCCGGGCCAGAACCTGAAACAGGTGTTCGGCAACTCGGGCTACGCCACCCGCACCACCGAATATAAAATCAACCGCGCCGGCTGGCTGTCCACCGTGCGCAGCGAGATCGGCAACCACCAGCTGCAGGCCGGCCTCTGGCTCGAGCGCAACCGTTCGGAAGCGTACCGCCGCTGGTATGCGCTCGACGTCAACAACCCGAGCTCGCCATACGACCGTCCGAGCAACCCGCTGATCACCCAGTACGGCAGCGAGATCGACAACAAGGTCGTGCAGCTGCACGTGCAGGACGAGTGGCGCGTGCGCGCCGATATCGCGCTGCAGGCCGGCTTCAAATCGAGCTTGCAGTTTGCCGACGGCCAGTTCCCCGTGCAGCCGAAAGCGGGCGCCATCGCCAACGGTTCCACCGCCCTGCCGGTCGGCAAGATCGAGACCAAAAAATGGTTCCTGCCGCAACTGGGCGCGCGCTGGGACATCACGCCGCAGGACCAGCTGTTCGTCAACGCGCAAAAGAACATGCGCCAGTTCGTCACGTACGGCGGCGGCGGCGCGTCGCCGTGGAGCCTGGCCAGCCAGGCCGCGTTCGACCTGTTCCGCGACACGGCCAAGCCGGAAACCTCGGTCACGTACGAGGCGGGCCTGCGCACCAACCACCCGCTCAACTGGGGCGCCGTGACCGGCTTCGACGGCCAGGTCAACCTGTACCACATCGACTTCAAGGACCGCTTGCTGACCATCAGCCCCACGCCCGTGATCTCGTCCATCATCGGCGGCAACCCGGTGCTGGCCAACGTGGGCAGCGTCAAGACCGACGGTGTCGACCTGTCCGGCACGCTGCACTTCGGCCGCACGTTCTCGTTCTACAATGCGCTGTCGTACAACCGCGCCGAGTACCAGGACAACTACAGCAACGGCAAGGACATCGTACCCACCGCCGATAAATCGATACCCGGCAGCCCGGAGTGGATGAACAAATTCGTCGCCACGCTGAACGTGGCCGACACCGAGTTCCAGCTGATCGGCGACTACGTGGGCAAGCGCTATGCGACCTACACCAACGACCTGTCGGTGGACAGCTACTTCCTGATGAGCCTGGGTGTTTCCGGCAAGCTGCCGTTCCTTAACAGCAGCTGGCTCAAGAACGCGCGCTACCGTCTGAACATCAGCAACCTGGCCGATAAAAAAGG
>JBEVMD010000473.1:0-14289 GCA_040508835.1 Duganella sp.
CGCCTGGACAATGCAGCCGGCAGCGTCTACGCGGGCCGGGACCTGGCCATGTCAGCGGTCACGCTGGCCAACAGCGGCAGCCTGTACGCAGCCGGCGACCAGCAGCTGACGGTCAGCGGCGCCGTGACCAATACGGGCGTGATTGCCGCCCAGGGCGATACCACGCTGGCCGCCGGCAGCCTGGAGAGCAGCAGCGACAGCCTGATCGGCGCCGGCATCCTGGCCGATGGCAAGCTGGGCACGGCGGGCAACCTCGTGATCGCCACCAGTGGCGCACTGGCCGCGCACGGCCAGAACCTGGCGGCGGGCGACGCCAAACTCAGCGGCCGCACCATCGACCTGGGCGGTAGCGCAACGGACGCCGCCACGCTGTCTCTGAACGCGAAGGATGGCGATATTCATTTGGGCAAGGCGTCGGTCAACGTGGCCGGGGCCCTGGAGCTGAACGCATCGGGCACACTGGACAACCGCGAAGGCAGCGTGCAGGCCGGACAATTGACGGTGCACGCTGGCTTACTCGACAACAGCAAGGGCCACCTGACGGCAGCCGCAGCGCTGGACGTCACCACCGAGGCCGGTCTCGACAACACCGGCGGCCTGCTGTATGCCGGCGGCGATACGCGACTGACGGTGGGCGGCGCGCTGGCCAATACCGGCTCGATCGCGGCGGCCGGCAATGCGGACATCACGGCTGCCAGCGTGGCCGGCAACGGTTTAATGGGCGCCGGTATCAAGGCCGATGGTAGCCTGAGCGCGGCGGGCGACCTGACCGTCCGCGCGGACGGCCTGCTGCAAGCGGGCGGCCAGACGCTGGCAGCGGGCGCTGTGCGCTTGTCCGGGGCGACGGTGGATGTCGCCGGCGGCCAGGTGGGCGCGGACGCAATCGCCATCACGGCGCGCGATGGCAATGTGATGACCAGCGGGGCGCAAGTGTCGGCCAGTCAAACACTGGAGATTAACGCGGACACTGCTGGCGTCCAGCAACTGGTCAATGCCGGCGGCCGGCTGGAAGCGCAGCAGCTGCAGCTGCAGGTGGCTAACCTCGACAACACACGCGGATCGATCGTCCAGACCGGCGCCGGCGACACCCGCATCGCCACCGGCCTGCTCGACAACACGGCGGGCCGGATCGCCGTCAACAGCGCTGACCTGGCGGTGAGCGCGACGACGCTGACCAACGTCGATGGCAAGCTGGAGCACGCAGGCAGCGGCGCGCTGACAATCACGGCCGAGCAACTGAACGACCAGCGCGGCCAGATCACCGGCAACAACCAGGTGAGCGTGACCGCTGCCAGCTTCGACCACCGCCACGCGGCCACGGTCGGCCGCGAAGTGGCAATCAACGCCGGCAGCCTCGATAACACCGATGGCGCGATTGGCGCCAGCGCCGGCCTGGTGGTGACGGGCGGCGACCTCGACAACACGCGCGGCCAGTTGCAGGCGGGCGACAACGCCACGTTCACTATCGGCAACCTGAACAATACCGCCGGCAGCGTATTCGCCGGCGGCGACCTGCGCACGACTGCCACGAACGTGGTCAACAGCGGCAGCCTGTATGCGACCGGCAAGCAGGTGATGGACGTGACCGGCGCCATCGTCAACACGGGTGTGCTGGCCGCGCAGGGCGACTTGACGGTATCGGCCGCCAGCCTCGACAGTGGCGCGAGCAGCCTGATCGGCGCTGGCGTCAAGGCCGACGGCAGCCTGGGCAATACGGGCGACCTGACCCTGACGGCCTCTCACACGCTGACCGCGCACGGCCAGAACCTGGCAGCGGGCCATGCGGCGCTGACTGCCGGCGCCATCGATCTTGCCAGCAGCGAGACGGGCGCCGCCAACATCAGTCTCACCAGTCACGCCGGGAGCATCAGTACGGCGGGCGCCGTGGTCAACACGGCCGGAGTACTCGAGATCAGCGCCAGTGCTGAATTGAACAACCATGGCGGCGCCTTGCAGGCCGGCCAGCTCGATCTTGTCGCCGCCGATCTCGACAACACCAGCGGCGTGATCCTGCAAACCGGTGCGGGCGATACGACGATTGCCACCGGCCACCTCGACAACACCAGCGGCCGGATTGCCGTCAACAGCAGCAACCTGCACCTGTCCGCCACCGAACTGATCAACCGCAGCGGCAAGATCGAGCACGCAGGCAATGGCGTACTGGCAGTGCAAGTGTCCGGCCTGGACAACACCGGTGGGCGCATCACGTCGGCCGCCGCGCTCGATCTTGCCAGCGCCGGCGCGCTCGATAACACCGACGGCATGCTGTATGCGGGCCGCGACGCGCAACTGGCCGTGGGCGGCTTGCTGACCAACACCGGGTCCATCGTCGCGATGGGCAATAACAACGTGACGGCCGGCGCGCTGGCTGGCAAGGGCTTGCTGGGCGCCGGCGTCCAGGCCGATGGCAGCCTGGGCGCAGCTGGCGACCTGCGCATCACCACCGGTGGACTGCTGCAGGCGAGCGGCCAGACCCTGGCGGCCGGCAGCGCAACGCTGGCCGGATCGGCGGTCGACTTGTCGGGTGGCCAGGTGGGCGCCGACCGGATCGACATCACGGCGCACAGTGGCGACGTTATCACCAGCAAGGCGCTGGTGTCGGCGGGCGAACTGCTGGCGATCACGGCCAACGGTCTTGCTGGTCAGCAGCTGGTCAATGTGGGCGGCCAGCTGGAGGCTGGCCAGTTGCAACTGCAAGTGAACAACCTGAACAACACGCAAGGCGCCATCGTCCAGACCGGCGCCGGCGACACCCGCATCGACACAGCTGTGCTCGACAACACGAGCGGCCGCATTGCCGTCAACAGCGCCAACCTGACCCTGGGTGCGGCCACGCTGACCAACGTCGATGGAAAAATCGAGCATGCCGGCACCGGTGCACTCACGATTGCAGTCGGCCAGTTCAACGACCAGCGCGGCCATATCACCGGCAACAACCTGGTCGACCTGCGGGCGGACAATCTCGACCATCGCGACGCGGCCACCATGGGTCGGCAGGTCACGGTCATGGCAGGCAATCTCGACAACAGCCACGGCAGCCTGTCGCAGGCCGGCGCGGGCCAGATGACGGTCACCGCCACCGGCATGCTGGACAATACGGGCGGCACCATCGCAGGCAATGGCGCGGCGCTGGTCACGGCCGGTACATTGCGTAACGTCGATGGCCGCATCGACGCTGCCGGTGAGGCCGCGCTGGCTTTCAACCAGCTCGACAACACCGGCGGCACCGTGACCGCAGGCGCCGACCTGGTGCTGACCGGCGGCGACGTGGACAACACGCGCGGCCAGTTGCAGGCGGCGGCCGGCAATGCCACGCTTGCCATCGGCAACCTGGACAACACGGCAGGCAGCATTTTTGCCGCCAATCACTTGACGACCACGGCAGCTAACGTCAGCAACAGCGGCAGCCTGTACGCAGGCGGCAACCAGGCGCTGACGGCCAGCGGCGCGGTGACCAACACGGGTGTGGTGGCTGCGCACGGCAGTACAACCTTGTCCGCGAACAGCCTGGACAGCGGCGCGGCCAGCCTGATCGGGGCCGGCGTCAACGCCGATGGCAGCCTGGGCTCTACGGGCGACCTGCTCATGACGACCGGCCAGGCCTTGGCGGCCCACGGCCAGAACCTGGCGGCGGGCACGATGGCGCTCACTGGTGGCGGCGTGGACCTCTCTGCCAGCCAGACCAGCGCCGCCAGCATTGCCATCACGGCCACCTCAGCCACCAAGGGCGGCGTGGTCACGGACCAGGCCACGGTGCTGACGCCGGGCAACTTGACCATCGCCAGCCAGGGCGACCTGCACAACCGCGAGGGCGTGCTGCAGGCGGGACAACTGACCTTGTCCGCAGCCAATCTGGACAATACTGCCGGCACCATCCTGCAAACGGGGAGTGGCAACACGACCATCACCATGGGCATGCTGGACAACACCAGGGGCCGGATAGCCCTCAACAGCACCGATGCCCGGCTCGACACCAGCCAGCTGATCAACCAGGCCGGCAAGATCGAACATGCGGGCAGCGGCAGCCTGGCGATCACGGCGGCGCAACTGAACGGCGGTGCCGGCGCCATCGTCGGCAATGGCCTGGTCGACATCGCGGCCGGGACGTTCGATCACAGCGGCGCTACGACCTCCGCGCGCCAACTGCATGTGCAAGCCGGGTCGCTGTCGAACCAGGGCGGCACGCTGCAGTCCGCCACCAGCGCGGTGGTGGACGTGGCGCACGGTCTCGATAACCGCCAGGGCATGATCGCCGCCAACGGCGCGGTGCAAGTCACCGCTGGCAGCCTGGACAACACTGCAGGCGAGTTAAATGCCGGCAGCGATCTGACCACCACCGTGCAGGCGGACCTGGTCAATACCGGCCTGCTGTATGCGGGCCGCAACCAGGCACTGGACGTGGGAGGCGTGCTGACCAATAACGGTTCCATCGCAGCGCTGGGCAACACCACCGTGACCGCGCACGACCTGGCGGGCCACGGCCTGCTGGCAGCAGGGCTGAACGCCAATGGCGCGCTGGCCGCCAGCGGGGATTTGGCGGTCACGACCATTGGCACGCTGCAGGCCAGCGGCCAGAACCTGGCGGCCGGACAGATGACGTTGACCGGCGCTGCCCTCGACCTGGCAGGCAGCCGCACCAGTGCAGCCAATATCGACCTGGCGGCCACCAGCGGCAACGTCAGCACGGCAGCGGCAGTGGTGGGCGCCACCGGCGTGCTGGCCATTACCGCCAGCGGCCAGGCTGGGCAGTCGCTGTTGAACCAGGGCGGCCAGCTCAACGCGGGCCAGATCGATTTTCGGTTAAGCAACCTGAACAATGTCGGCGGCGCCATCATCCAGGCCGGTGCGGGTGATGCTGCCATCGTGCTGACCGGCAGTGGCGTACTGGATAACACGGCCGGCCGCATTGCCGTCAACGCCCACAACCTGCAACTGACGGCAGCGACCATCGTCAACGTCGATGGCAAGATCGAACACGCGGGCACGGGCGCCCTGACGATGTCGGCAACCAGCCTGTACGGCCAGCGCGGTCAGATCACCGGCAACGGTGCGCTCGATGTGCGCGCGACGTATTTCGACCATCGCAATGCCAGCACCATGGCGCAGCAGCTGAACGTGAATGCGGGCACGCTCGACAACCGCACGGGCGAGCTGCTGCAACTGGGCGCCGGCAAGGCATCGGTCGTGGCCAGCGGCACGCTGGACAACGGCGGCGGCCGCATCGAAGGCAATGGCAGCGTGGCAGTGCAGGCAGGCACGTTGATGAACCAGTCGGGCCGCATCCTGGCCGGCGGCATGCTGGAGGCGGGCAGCAACGCTACGATCGACAACACCGGCGGCACCCTGGCCGGCGCCACCGGCCTGGCGGTCACGGCCACCGATCTCGACAACACGCGCGGCACCCTGCAAGCGTACGCGGGCAACGCCACGCTGCAGGTGCGCGACCTGAACAATAACGGCGGCAGCATCTATGCCGGTTCTCTGCTGACGACGCGCGCGGCTAATGTCGCCAACAGCGGCACCCTGTACGGCGGTGCGCAAACGCTGGACGTGACGGGCGCACTCAGCAATAGCGGCATGATTGCCGCGCAGGGCGATACCACGCTGACAGCCGGCGCCATCGACAGTACGGCCGGCAGCCTGATCGCCGCTGGCATGCGGCAGGACGGCCAGTTCGCGGCCAGCGGCGAGCTGCGCATCACGGCCCAGCAGGGTCTGCATGCCGCCGGCCAGAACCTGGCGGCGGGCACGGCAACCTTGACCGGCGCCAGCGTGGATCTGTCGGGCAGTCTGACCAGTGCCGGTCAACTGGCGTTGACGGCCACCGCCGGCAATATCAGCAGCACCGGCGCCACGCTGTATGCCAGCGGCGCGCTGACGGCGGCGGCCAACGCCGGGCAGTCATGGGATAACCGCCTGGGTCAGGTGGTTGCCGGACAACTGCAGGTGCAAGTGGGCAGCCTGGACAACCGCAAGGGCAGCATGGTCCAGAATGGCGGTGGCGACGCCGCACTGGTGATGCGTGACGCTAATGGCGTGCTCAATAATGCCGAAGGCCGGATTGCCGTCAACAGCGGCAACCTGACGCTGGGCGCAGCCACCATCGACAACACGGCCGGCGTCATTACCCATGCCGGCGCCGGTCAGCTGGCCATCCAGGCGGGAGCGTTCAACGACCAGCGCGGCCAGGTCACGTCCAACGGCGCCGTGAATATCGCGGCAGGCAGCATCGACCACCGCAACGCCAGCACCCAGGCCGGCCGTTTGAGCATCGACACGGGCAGCTTCGACAACCGGCAAGGCGAGCTGGTGCAACTGGGGACGGCAGCGGGCGTCATTCACGTCACGCAAAGCCTGGACAACCAGGGCGGTTTGATTGCCAGCAACGGCAATACCACCATCGGCGCCCAGAACATCAATAACCAGGGCGGCGTGGTGCAGGTGGCGGGCACGGGCGCGCTTGATTTGACGGCGGGCGCCGTTCTCGACAACAGCAACGGCGGCAGCGTGGCCGCTGGCGGCAACGCCACGGTCCACGCGGGCAATGTGCTCAACCACGGCGGCACGGTCACGGCAGGCGGCAGCCTGGGCGTGACGGCCGACCAGGCGCTCGATAACACGGGCGGCCTGCTGGCCGCCAACGGCAACCTCGATGTGCGGGCCGCCAGCGTGGACAACGCCGGTGGCAGGTTGGCCAGCGTCAACGGCAGTCTGGGCGTGATTGCCGGGCAGTTGCGCAACGCCGGCGGCCAGGTGCAGGCGGGCGGCGACATGGTCCTGCAAACGGGCGCCCTGAACAACTCGGCGGCCAGCGGATACGCTGCCGGCGGCAGCATTGTCGGCCGCAATGTCACCATCAATACCGGCGGCGCAAGCCTCGATAACTACCTCGGAACCATCGCTGCCACCCAGGTGCTGGACCTGCAAACGGGGGCACTGGTCAACCTGGGCGGTCTGCTGCAGGCCGGCAGCGCGCTGCGCATCGATACTCACGGCAATACCCTCGACAACAGCAATGGCGCGGCCTATGCGGCCAGCCACGGCGGTGCCAGCGGCGGCATCCGCAGCGGCGGTGCGTTGACGCTGGCCGTGGGCAACTGGAACAACGCGGCAGGCATGCTGGGCGCGGCAGGCGCCATCGACGGCAGCACCGGCTATATCAATAACCTGGGCGGCAGCATCGTGTCCAGCAGCGGCCTGTCGCTGACGATCGGCGGCCTGGCCAACCAGGGCGGCCAGATCCAGGCGGTGGGCAATCTCGGCTTGCAAGCGGGCGCCGCAGCCATCGACAACAGCGCAGGCTTGATCCGCAGCGGCGCCACGGTCACGCTGGGCGCGGCCAGCATTGTCAATACGGGCACCCAGACTGCCGGCCTGGGCATCGAGGGGCGCGACGTCAGCCTGTCTGCTGGCATGATCGACAACCGGCAAGGTGGCCTGCGGGCCGACAACAAC
Organism: Duganella sp.; assembly: GCA_040508835.1. Classification (GTDB taxonomy): domain Bacteria; phylum Pseudomonadota; class Gammaproteobacteria; order Burkholderiales; family Burkholderiaceae_D; genus Rugamonas. The sequence continues at coordinate 7,456 of JBEVMD010000473.1, forward strand.
CTGTCCATCCGCAGCAGCGGCCAGTTGAACAACGCCTCCGGCCTGGTCAGTGCCAACAACGGGGTGATGGTCAGCGATGACAGCGCCAATCGCCAACTGATGATCGCCAACGCGGGCGGCACCATCATCGGCGGCGCGTCGACGGCGCTCAAGGCGGCAGGCTTGACCGGCGTGGGCAGCGTGATGTCGAAGGGCGACCTGAGCCTGGACCTGAGCGGCAACCACATCGTGGAAGCGGGATCGCAGGTCATCGCCAACCGCAACGCCACGGTCACCATCGGCGGCAATTTCGTCAACGACGGCAAGGTGCAGGCGGGCGGTACGCTGGTACTGGGCGCGGCCAACTTCGACAACAACGTCACCGGCGATATCAACGCCGGCGCCACCCGCGTCAACGTGGCCGGCACCCTCAACAACCGGGGCGTGATCGACGGCATTTCCACCCAGGTGAACGCCGGCACGCTCAACAACATCGGCACCGGCCGCATGTATGGCGACACGCTGGCCATCGGCGCCGGCACCCTGAACAACAGCGCCGAAGGCGGCGTGGCGGCGACCATCGCTTCGCGCGGCGCGCTCGACATCGGCGCCACCGTCATCAACAACAGCGACCACGCGCTGATCTTCAGCTCCGGCAACATGGCCATCGGCGGCGCCCTCGACGCCAACGGCCGCGCCACCGGCGCCGCCACCAGCGTGACCAACGCCAGCGCCACGATCCAGGCGCTGGGCGACCTGGCGATGCGGGCGGGGGAGGTGACGTTGTTGAACAAGAATTTCAAGGCGGATTATGTGGCGGGCAGTAGCCAGTACATCAGTTACTACGAAGTTGATGGAATAAAATATGATCCCAGCCAGGTCGAGATGAATCCCGCTCCCAAGGTTGGCTATCTCAGCATTAACATCGCGGGAAAGAAAATCTATGTCTACGATTATTACGCTTTTACTCGGACGACCAGCGGTAGTGTAGTGACATCAACGGATCCCGGCATTATCAGCGCTGGTGGCGACTTAACAATAGACGCCTACCGCGTGACCAACCAGAATAGTCAGATAACCGCAGGCAAAGCGTTAGCCATTCACAGCCAAGAGCTGATAAACGACTTTACCGCATCGGGGACCAAGATCACGGATGTTGGCAGATGGGATACTTATAATTATGTTTATACCGATTATCTGAACGGGACAGGTGGAAGCCCTGAAACCGATGAGATTAACCGGACCGAAGTAATTGGTGGCACATCCGTGTCCCCGGGCGGGGCAGCGTCAGGATACCAGGCGACCACGCGCGCAGTACTTGGCACCGCCGGGGCCACCAGCGGCGCCAGCGCAGCGAACGTCAACCTCTGGCTCAACACGTTAGGCAATAATGCGGGCCCAGTGGCCGGCGTGGGTGCCAGCCAGGGCCAGGGGGCCGCTGGTGTCGGCGGCGCCGCGGGCCCGGCCGGCGCCGGGGCTGTGAGCGGCGTTGGCAGCGCAAATGCCGTTGGCGCAGTCAGCGGTGCCGGTGCTGCTGCACAAGGCGGCAGCACCGGCCACGGCGCTGCGGAGATCGGCCTGACGAACGCCGCGGTCGCCAACGCGCAAGGGGCGACCGGTACAGGTACCCCGACCGGCACCGACCGCACAGGCCAGGTAGGACCGATCGGCAATGGAACAACAGTGGCGGGCACCAATGCAGGCGCCGCCATCGGCACGGGTGGCATTGCGGCGGCCGGCAATGGCGCGTTGGGCAATGGCCTCCCTGGCCAGGTCGCCGGCCAGCAGGGCTTTTACGATACCGACCGCGCTGGCAATGCCGGTCAGGCGGGCAACCCCGTGGGCGGCGGCAACGTCGCCCATAACACTGGCTCCGCTGCGCCCACTCTTAACGATCCCGGCCGCCTGGCGTCGGCCACCTCCGGCGGCGCGACAGGTATCGACCGGACCGGCAATGCCGGCCTGCCAACCAGCATTGGCGCGGTGGGCGGCAGTACGGCATCGGTGGGCAACAGTGGTGCCACACCGGGTGTAGGCGATCCGGGACGGCTGGCGGCAGCCACCGGCCCACAGGGAAGCCCGTCAGGTCTCGGCGAGCTGATACGGGCTGCCGGAAGCGTATTCAGCAGCGCGGGCGCCGCTTCCGTGACCGGCGCCAACGCAGCGCACGTGGACGGCAGCAGTACGCCAGCGGCGGCAGCGGTCACCGGCAATACGGCGGCCATCGGCACGGTGCGCGGTGGCGCCAACCAGGCTGCGGCCAGCGCGCTGTCTAGCAAGCCACGCTCGCCAAGCATCCAGCAGGTGGCGCTGTCCAATCCAAGTGGCAAGGCCGAAGTGGTGCGCACCGGCGCCAAGCCGGTACAACTGCCCAATGCCAGCCTGTTCCAGGTACAGCCGGCCGTAGAAGCGCGGTACTTGGTGGAGACGGATCCGCGTTTCGCCAACTACCGCGAGTGGACCGGTTCCGATTACATGACCGCGCAGATCCAGCTCGACCCGACTGTCACGCAAAAACGGCTGGGTGACGGTTTCTACGAGCAGCAATTGGTGCGCGAGCAGGTCGCCGAGCTGACGGGCCACCGTTACACGGGCGACTATTCCAGCGACGAGGAGCAGTACCGCGGGCTGATGGATGCGGGCGTCAGCTACGCCCAGCAATGGGGCTTGCGTCCCGGCGTGGCGCTGAGCGCCGAACAGATGGCGGCGCTGACCAGCGACATCGTGTGGCTGGTGGAACGCGATGTCACCATGGCCGACGGCAGTGTCCAGAAAGCGCTGGTGCCGCAAGTGTATGTGCGGCTGCGCGCCGATGACATCGATGGCACCGGCGCGCTGCTCGCCGGTAAGGATGTCGATATCAACCTCAACGGCGACCTGACCAACAGCGGCACCATCGCCGGGCGCGACGTGGTGTTGTTGAACGCCGAGAACGTCAACAACCTGGCCGGACGTATCGACGGCGACGCCGTCGCGATTGCCGCTCGAAACGACCTCAACAACATCAGCGGCGCCATTTCCGCCAACAGCACGCTGCAGGCCAGCGCCGGACGCGACATCAACGTCACGACCTCGACCCTGATCGACGGCAGCAGCACGCCGTGGCAGCCGCAGTCGGTGCTGGGCCGCGTGGCCGGCCTGTACGTGAGCGGCGGCGCCGACGGCAGCGGCAGCATGGCCCTCTCGGCCGGGCGCGACATCAGCATTGCCGGCGCCATCGTCAGTAACACGGCGGCGACCGGCACCACCGCGTTGTCCTCCGGACGCGATATCAATCTCGCTGGCGCCACCGTCAGCGGCGCCGCGACCGATGGCGCCACCATCCTGTCCGCCGGACGGGATTTGAATCTGTCCAACGGCTTGGCCGGCGCCGGCGTCAATGCCGCAGGGTTGCCAACGGGTGTCGCCAACGTGGGCAGCCTGGTGCAGGGCACCAAGGTGGCACTGGTGGCCGGAAACGATATCAACAATACCGCCAGCAACGTGGTGGCCGACCAGCAGCTGACCGCCAGCGCAGGACGCGACATCAACCTGGTCACCACCACCGTCAGCAGCTTTAACCAGAGCCGCAAAGGTGGCAACACGATCACCGACACCAGCACCGTGGTGGACAAAGTGGCCGGATTCTCAGTCACCGGCACGGGCGAAGGCACGGCGCTGGTGGTCCAGGCCGGACGCGACATCAACCTGACGGCAGCGGCCATCGGCAACGCCGGTGTCAACGGCCAAACCAGCCTTGTCGCAGGCAACAACCTGAATCTGAAAACGGTCGATATCGCATCGAGCCACGACGTCGTGCGCAATGCCGATAATTACACCAAGCAGAGCACGGCCAGCGAGGTCGGCACGCAGATTACGGGTGCGGGCAATGTCGCGCTGCAGGCGGGGCACGATATTGTCCTGAAGGCGGCCGGCATTGAAGCGGCAGGTGCATTGGCGCTATCGGCGGGTAACGACATCAATCTCGTGACCGGGATCGAGCAGAGCCGCACCGAGGAAGCGAGCAAGGTCAAGAAAAGCCATACTTTCTCCAGCAAGACCACAACCAAGCTCGACATCGTTGATACCAGCAACGCCATCGGCAACAGTCTGGGCGCCGAGTCTATCGCCATGTCGGCAGGACGTGACCTGACGATCACTGGCTCCAGCGTGCTGGCCGACAAGGCGGTCAGTCTCAGTGCCGGCAACGATGTGACGATCGCCGCCGCCATCAACAGCAGCAAGGAACTCCATCATACCGAAGTCAAGCAGAGCGGCTTCCTGAGCGGCGGTGGCATCGGCATCAGCTATGGCACGCGCACCACGGCGGTGGACCAGGAGCGCGATGCGCAGACGCAAAGCGGATTGGCCCGCAGCGCGGTCGGGGCGCTGACCGGAGATCTGTCCATAACTGCGAACAATGCGTTGAAAATCGGGGGCAGCGACCTGATGGCAGGCGCCGACCTGAACCTTGCGGGCCGCAGCGTGCTGATTGATCCGGGCCAGGACGACATCAAAGGCAAGTACGAGATGCGCATGACGCAGGATGGATTCTCACTCTCGCTGGGCGGCAGCGTGGTGAATGCGATCCAGACCATGCAGACGATGAGCAGCGCGGCCAGCCAGGCCAAAGATGGCCGCGTCACGGCCATGGCTGCGGCAACTGCCGCGATGGCCGCCAAAAATGCCGCCAAGGATGTAGCGAAAGAGGGCGCCAACGTCAGTATCAGCCTCACCTATGGCCACTCTGAAAACCAGGTCACGCAAACCACCGCTAGCAGCACGCACAGCGGCAGCGTACTGAGTGCCAACAACATCAATATTGCAGCGAGCGGCGGCGGTGCCGATAGCAACCTGTCCATCGTGGGCAGCGAGCTCAACGCCAAACAAGATATCCGGCTGCACGCCGATAATGCCGTAAAACTGGTGGCGGCCCAGGATACCGAGAGCCAGCACACCAAGACCTCGAGCATGAGCGCATCGGCCGGTATCGCTGCCACTGTGGGCACCAGTGGCACGTCGTTCGGCATCACCGGCAGCGTGAGCGCCAGCAAAGGCCACGAAGACGGCTCTGGCACTACCCAGCTCAATACGCATGTGAACGCCGGTGACCAACTGGTGATCAGCAGTGGCGGTGACACGGTGATCCAGGGCGCGGTGGCCAGTGGCCGCCAGGTGATCGCGGATGTGAAAGGCAACCTGCTGTTGGAGAGCTTGCAGGATACGGCCAAGTTCGACAGCAAGAGCCAGAGCATTTCAGTGAGCGGCACGGTCGGCTTTGGCGCAAGCGTCAGTGGCAGTTACAGCCAGACCAGCATCCATAACGACTATGCCAGCGTGCAGGAACAAACGGGGATACGGGCCGGCGACGGCGGTTTCCAGATCAAGGTGGGCGGGAACACAGACCTCAAGGGGGCTGTGATCAGCAGCACGGAAGCGGGCATCGCTAACAATCAACTGAGCACGGGAACATTCACGCAAAGCGAAATCAAGAATTTCTCTGAGATGGAGGCCAGCAGTGCTGGCGTGAGCGGTAGCGCTGCAGTCGGCGGTACCGGCGATAGCAAGGGCAAGGGAGAGGGTATTGGCGGCACTAATCTGATAAATCAGGGTGTGACGACTACGAAAGCAGGAATGCCTGGAGTGGCATTTACTGATTTTAGCGGCAGCAGCATCACCGCAAGTGGGATTAGCGCTGCTAGCATTGTCATAAGGAACGACGCGCTGCAGCAGGCTATAACTGGAACGAGCGCTTTAGCGACCATGGCCAGTATCAATCATAATGTGATTACCGGTGTTGACACCAGTGGCAATATCGCTAACGGGTTTGACAAGTCGCAGACGCAGGCGACGCTTGGCGTTACGTTGGCTTTCTCTGCCGCAGCAGCGACCGAAGTTGGAAACTACGCAAGCAGCAAGCTGGAGGAAGCTGCGAGATTACGTGATCAAGTATTAAAGACCACAGATCCAGAGCAGAAGGCGGCTCTAAACGCACAGGCCACGGAAATCGAAAACGATTGGAAGGAAGGAGGCGCGGGTAGGGTAGCTCTACACATTGCGGTCGGCGGTGTCAGCGGGGGTACCGGTGGGGCACTGGGGGCAGGAGCGACGGCAATTACGACGCCGGTCATTGCTGAGCAAATTGCTAGGTTTGATTCTTCCAACGCGTTCAAAAACGCATTGATAATAGCGGCAGGCGCCGCAGTAGGGGGGGGTATTGGTGGCGCTTCAGGTTTAGCGACCGGTGCTAACGAAGTAACCAATAATTTTTTGAAACATGAGCAGGCAGCGGCAATGCAGAAGGAATTTGAGCAATGTGATAAGAAAAGCGGAGGTTGTACCGACTCGGACTACATTGAAATTCGCTATAAATATCTTAATCTGTCAAATCAGAATATTATAAATGTAGAGTCGTGTATCAAGAGCGGTGATGTCGCATGCGTTCGAAAATTAGAGAGTTTGGCGGCATCGCGGTCAGAGATTAGTTCATCGCTGGTCGGTGCCGATTACAATTTCTTTGGGGGGCGTCAGGATAATGTTAATCTATATGGATCTGTAGCTGGCGCGCATTCTCTATTTGGATCCGACGCTCAGCAGGCCTCTGAGATTGAGAAATTCAGAGCCGAAAACTGCACAACAGTCAGTGATAGCACATGTGCAGGATTGGTAAGACAAGCAGTTAACGACCGGAAGGTGAGAGTTGCTATCCTGAGTGCTGTTGGTGGCACGACTGCATCGCTTGGGAAAATTGTCTCGGGCGTCAAAGTATCAAGTTCAATCGTAGGGAAAGGGGCGCTAACGGAGGCGAATTTTGCACAGAATAAAATAAGATCTGATCGAACTTTCAGCCTTCAAGGCCAAGAGGCATACTCAGAT
>JBEVMD010000591.1:0-12286 GCA_040508835.1 Duganella sp.
CTTGAGGCGCCGCGGTCCTGAAGCGCCCTTGGGGCGGCCGCAGTCCTGAAGCGCCCTTGAGGCGGCCGCAGTCCTGAAGCGCCCTTGAGGCGGCCGCGGTCCTAAGCGCCCGTGAGGCGGCCGCGGTCCTGAAGCGCCCTTGACAGTCTGAAGGGGCCTGCGGGCGCCGCGCACTGTCCAGGCGCGCCCCCGGCGGCGCTTACGCCCTCGCCACCGGCAACACGAATTTCCCCACCACGTCCGCCAGCTGCTCGGCCTGGTTCTGCAGCGACTCGGCGGCGGCGGCCGATTCTTCCACCAGCGCCGCGTTCTGCTGGGTTACCGTGTCCATCTGGATGATGGCCTGGTTGATCTGCTCGATCCCGAGGCTCTGCTCGCGGCTGGCGGCCGTGATCTCGGTGATGATGTCGCTCACGCGGCGCACGCTGTCGACCACGTCGTCCATCGTGGTTCCCGCCTGGTGCACCAGTTCCGAGCCCGACGCCACTTTTGCCACCGAATCGCCGATCAGCGTCTTGATTTCCTTGGCTGCCGCCGCGCTGCGCTGCGCCAGGTTGCGCACCTCGGTGGCCACCACCGCAAAGCCGCGGCCCTGTTCGCCGGCGCGGGCCGCTTCCACGGCCGCGTTCAATGCCAGGATATTGGTCTGAAACGCGATGCCGTCGATCACGCTGATGATGTCCACGATTTTCTTCGACGATTCGTTGATGTCGCCCATGGTGCTGACCACGCTGGCGATCACCGCGCCGCCCCGGGTGGCCACGTCGGATGCGGCGCTGGCCAGGCGGTCGGCCTGGCGCGCGTTGTCGGCGTTCTGCTTGACGGTGCTGGTCATTTCTTCCATCGACGACGCCGTCTCTTCCAGCGAACCGGCCTGCTCCTCGGTGCGCGCGGACAGGTCCAGGTTGCCGGCGGCGATTTCCTGCGAGGCCGTGGTCATGGTATCGGTCCCGGCGCGCACCTGGCTGACGATTTTCTGCAAGCTGTCGTTCATCGCTTTCAAGGCGCCCAGCAGCATGCTGGTCTCATCCTTGCCACTGACGTCGATACGGCTGGTGAGGTCGCCGGCCGCCACGGTTTCGGCAATCCTGACGGCGCGGCCGATGGGCCGCGTGATGCTGCGGGTAATGAGCAGCGCCAGCACCACGCCGCAGAGCACGGCGCCGGCGGCCAGGGCCAGTACCAGGTTGCGGGCGAAGTTGTAGGTCGCATCGGCCCTGGTGGTCAGCGCCTCGTTTTGCTTGCGCTCTTCGGCCACCAGCGCCGAGATGCTCTTGCTCCACGCGTTCTGCACCGTGCGCAGTTCGCCCATCAGCAGCTTGACCGCGTCCGGATTGTCGTTGCCGAGGCCCAGCTCTTCCACCTTGCGCATCAGCGGCGCCGCTGCGGCGCTGTGCTGCTTGATGTCGGCCAGCAGCTGGGCTTCATCGTCCTGGATGCCGAACTGCGCGAGCGTGGCGCGCAGCTTTTCCTCGGCAGCGTCGTACAGCCTGGCTTGCGTGGCAACCCGCTCCACCTGTTCGCGCATCTGCGCCGGGTCATTCAGCAGCACGATGTTGCGCAGGGCGATCATGCGATCGTCCAGGCTCAGTTTCATGTCGGACGCCAGGTTGGCTTCCACGTCGTTGCCCTTGGTAATTTCCACCATCGAATCCTCGATGGCGGCCATGCGCGTGAGGCCCACGATGGCAACGCCCACCAGCATGGTGAGGATGAAGATAAACGCCAACAGCAGGCGCGGACCGATTTTTAGATTGTCGAGTTTCAATTTGCTGCTCCTGTAGCGGAAACCAGACGGAGCAGCCGATGCGGTCATCGCAAACAGGCATGAAAGAGTCCGTGTGGCGGGACGCGGCGGGCTTGGGCCGATAGGGAAGATGTCGCGCGGGTGTGGCGAACCAGGCAAACTTTGCAGTCTGAAGGCGGGGGCGGGGTGCGGCGGAATTGGGCGACACCAGCCAATAGCAGGCATTCTACAGTAATTTCCATATGGAAATTAATCCTTTCCAAAAAGATAGGTTGTTGCAGCTACCGTTGTCAGGGTTTGTAGCTGTCGTATCGCAATTTTGTTCAGCTTATGCAATCGTTCACTCTGGGTCATTCCCATATGGATGAACTCGGCATTAAGACTCTCGAGATTGGCCAGCACGAGCAACTGTTCCACACTGGCTTCGTCCCGCATATTGCCTTTCTCTTTAGGATGGCTGACACGCCATGCCTTTGCGGTGAGTCCGAAAAGAGCCACGTTCAACACATCTGCCTCGCTGGCATACATGATGTTGGCTTGTTCGGCAGTGATTTCTGCGGGAATCAAATGCGCTCTGATGGCATCCGTATGTATGCGGTAATTCAGCTTTGAAAGAGTGCGGTGGAGGTCCCAGCCCGAAGAAAGTCGTTTGCTTTCATCTTCCTTGAGGCGCCGGAATTCTTTCACCAAGTAGAGCTTGAATTCCGGGCTGATCCACATTCCGAACTCAAAAGCGATGTCCTGGTGCGCGTACGTCCCACCATAGCGCCCGGTGGAAGCGCGAAGCCCGATCGCGTTGGTCTGCTTTACCCAATCCTTAACGCTCAGCTTGTAGCTATTGAGGCCGACTTGCCTGCTAATTATGGCGAATTCGCCATAATTAAAATCGGGATTATTCAGTCTTTCCCAAATGCTGAGAAACTCGACAGTGTTGCGGTTGCGCAGCCAGTCAGAAATGAAGAAGTCGCCTTCTTTGGCCCTGAGCATGTCGGTGAGTGAGATATAGTCCTCCTGATTGTCAGACAGGACAGTGACTGCCGCGCCCTGGACATCAATAACCGTCTTCCTCGTCTGTCTCATGGCGATCCCCCGGCATGCATTGTGGTTTGAGCAGGCTTTCTTCAATAAATTCCATGGGGGGCGACAAAATAACAAGACGGCAACCAGCATCGGGTGGATTAATGAGCCGCACTTATAGGCGCATCCCGATTTGCCCCACTTATCGCACGAATGCGATTGGCCTACAGTGTCTGCCTGAACCACTGCCCGGAACGCCATCGCATGTCTGCTGCCCACGTCACGCCGCACAAGTCGGCCATCCTTGCCATCATCCTCGTCAGCTACGTGATGATCGTGCTCGACACGTCCATCGTGCTGACCGGCCTGCCCAGCATCCACCGCGACCTGGGCTTTACCGATACCGGCCTGGCCTGGGTGCAAAGCGCCTACACGCTGACCTTTGGCGGCTTTCTGCTGCTGGCCGCGCGCGCCGGCGACCTGGTCGGACGGCGCCGCATGCTGGTGCTGGGCCTGGCCGTGTTCACGCTGGCTTCGCTGGCCATCGGCCTGGCGCCCACGCCGGCCGTGATGGTGGGCGCGCGGGCCGTGCAGGGCCTGGGCGCCGCCATCCTCGCGCCATCGACGCTGGCGCTGCTGCAAACCACGTTTGCCGAAGGCGCCGAGCGCACCCGCGCCGTGTCGTATTACAGCGCCGTGGCAGGCATCGCCGCCAGCGTGGGGCTGGTGCTGGGCGGCGTGCTGGCCGAATGGCTGTCGTGGCGCGTGGGTTTCTTCATCAACCTGCCGATCGGCGCCGCCATGATCTGGGCGTCGCTGCGCTTCATCGAGGAAAGCCCGCGCAGTACCGGCCACTTCGATGCGCTGGGGGCAGTGGCCTCCACGGCCGGCATGACGGCGCTCGTGTACGGCCTGATCCGCTCTGCCAGCGCCGGCTGGCTGGACGCCGCCACCCAGGGCGCCGTGGCCGGCGGCCTGCTGTTGCTGGTCGCATTCGTCTTCAACGAGCGCCATGCGGCACAGCCCATCATGCCGCTGCGCCTGTTTGCAGTGCCGGCGCGGGCGGCGGCCTATGGCGCCCGGCTGCTGTTCCTGGGGGCGATGATCGGCTTTTTCTTTTTCACGACCCAGTACTTGCAGACGGTGCTCGGCTATCCGCCGGCCATGACCGGCCTGGCGTTCCTGCCCATGACGACCGTCAACTTTGTGGTGGCGCTGCAAGTGCCGCGCCTGACGGGCCGCTTCGGTAACGGCCGCCTGCTGGCCACCGGCCTGACGCTGTGCGCCATCGGCATGGCGTGGTTGAGCCAGGTGTCGGCCGAACACGCTTACCTGCTGGCCGTGGCGCTGCCGATGGTGTTGATCGGCATCGGCCAGGGTTTGACGCTGAGCCCGCTGACGGCGGCCGGCATCGTTGGCGTGCCGGCCAGGGACGCGGGGGCGGCGTCGGGCGTGGTCAATGTCGCGCACCAGCTGGGCAACTCGCTGGGACTGGCGGCGCTGGTGGCGGTGGCCGCCATTGGTGCGGACGCGGCCAGCGGCGCCGCCTTGCTGCTGCACCGCGTGAACACGGCATTGGCCTGTGCCGCCGGTCTGCTGGTCCTGGCGCTGGTGCTGGTGGCCGCTTTTATTCTTCCTGTCACACTTCACGGAGCGAACCATGGACTACGTAACTCTCAATAACGGATGCAAGATGCCTGTGCTGGGCTTTGGCGTGTTCCAGATCCCGGACCCGGCCGAATGCGAGCGCAGCGTGATCGACGCGATTGCCGCCGGCTACCGCCTGATCGACACGGCCACGTCATACCTGAACGAGGGCGCCGTGGGGCAGGGCGTCAGGCACAGCGGCGTGGCGCGCGACGACCTGTTCATCACCAGCAAGCTGTGGGTGCAGGATACGGGCTACGACGCCACGCGCGCCGCCATCGACAAGTCGCTGCAACGGCTGCAGCTCGAGTACCTGGACCTGTACCTGATCCACCAGCCGTTTGGCGACGTGCACGGCTCGTGGCGGGCGATGGAAGACGCCTACCGCGCCGGCAAGCTGCGCGCGATCGGCGTGAGCAATTTCCAGCCCGACCGTTTAATGGACCTGATCGCCTTCAACGACGTCAAGCCGGCCGTCAACCAGGTGGAGATCAACCCATTCCACCAGCAGGAAGAGAGCGTGCAGTTCATGCAGGACAACGGCGTACAGGCCGAAGCGTGGGCGCCGTTTGCGGAAGGGCGCAACAACCTGTTCCAGAATGCCGTGCTGGCCGATATCGCAGCGCGCTATCACAAGTCGGTCGGCCAGATCATCCTGCGCTGGCTGGTGCAGCGCCAGGTGGTGGCGCTGGCCAAGACCACGCGCCGCGAGCGGATGGCGGAAAACCTCGACGTGTTCGATTTCCAGCTCGACAGCGACGACGTGGCCCGCATCGCCACGCTGGAGACGGCCACCAGCAGCTTCTTCTCGCACCGCGACCCCGCCATCGTCAAGTGGATGAGCGAACGCAAGCTCGATATCTGAGGCGCTGCCATGTCCATCGATAATCCTTCGCGGCGCATGATGATGACGGCCATGGCGGCGCTGCCCTTGAATGACGCCATCGCCGCTGCGGAGGCTGCTGCAGAGGGCGCCGCCGTGAAGGCGCGCCCGCGCACGCTGGTGGCCTATCTTTCGCGCTCGGGCAATACCCGGGTGCTGGCCGGCGTGATCCACCGCGCCGAACCGTCCGACCTGTTCGAGATCCGCACCGTGCGCGCCTACCCCGACGATTATTTCGAGACGGTGGAGCAGGCGCGCCAGGAACGCGACCGCGGCGACCTGCCGCCGCTGCAAGGACCGCTGCCCGCGATGGCGCAGTACGACAGGCTGTACCTGGGCTTTCCGATCTGGGGCGAGACCTTGCCGGCGCCCGTGCGCAGCTTTCTGTCGCAATTGGACCTGCAGGGCAAGACCGTGGTGCCGTTCATCACCCACGGCGGCTACGGCGCAGGCAAGAGCACGGCGGACCTGGCCGCGCGGGCCAGGGGCGCCTTGCTGCGGGCGCCGCTGCTGATGGAAGCGGACCAGGAACGGCGCACGACCACCGCGGTGCTGGAATGGCTGGGCAAGCCGGCGGCGCGCTAGGCGCGGCCGCCCCGTTCAGCGCACAGCGCCACCGTGCGCCGGGTGGTAGCGCACGGCGTCGAGAAACAGCGTGAACGCGGCCGACGGGTGGAGCCGGCTCGGGTAATACAGGCGGTAGCCGGGGTAGGCCGGGCACCAGTCGTCGAGCACCCGCATCAGCCGGCCGGCAGCGATGTATTCCTGCACCTGGTCTTCCGGCACGTAGGCCAGGCCCAGGCCGTCGAGCGCGGAGCGGATGCGCAGGGCCATGTTGTTGAACACCATTTGCCCCTCGACCTTCACTTTTATTTCGCGCCCGTCCTTTTCGAATTCCCACGTGTAGATGGCGCCATGCGTGGGCAGGCGCATGTTGATGCAGTTGTGGCTGGTAAGGTCGGCGGGCGCCTGCGGCGCGGGATGGCGGTCGAAATAGTCAGGCGCACCCACCACGGCCCAGCGCATGTCGGCGCTGATGCGCACGGCGATCATGTCCTTGTCGATCTGGTCGCCCAGGCGCACGCCGGCGTCGTAGCGTTCGGACACGATGTCGGTCAGGCGGTTCTCGGCATGGATTTCCACGTGAATGTCGGGATAGTCGGGCAGCAGCTTGTTCAGCGCCGGTTGCAGCACCGTGAGCGCCGCATGTTCGCCTGCGCTCACGCGGATGGTGCCGGCCGGCTTCAGACGGCGCTCGCCGAGGCGCGCCAGTTCGGTCTCGATTTCCGCAAAGTGCGGCGCGATGTTGGCGATGATCTGCTGGCCCGCCTCGGTGGGCGACACGCTGCGCGTGGTGCGCACCAGCAGCGGCAGTTCGAGCCGCTGCTCCAGCGCGCGCACGGTCTGGCTCAGCGCCGACTGCGATACCCCCATCCTGGCCGCCGCCTTGGTAAAACTGCCTTCGCGGGCAACTGCGATAAACGCCAGCAAGTCATTGAGATTCGGTTGTGCCATGGACGCAGCGTCAGTATGAGCGTGGGTGTAAGAGGCGCCAACTGTACCACCGAATCCGCTGGTAACGATTACGGTTGATAAGTTTTGCTAATAAGTGCATCCCGCTTGCATGCCTTATCGCCACGCTGGAAGCTGCCTACAATGGTTTGCATACACCTCAACCAAGGAGCAGGGCATGGAACTCAAACGCGTCGGATCGCAACCATCGAGCAAGGGACCGGAAGCGTATTTCACCGGCACCGTCCGCATCGACCCGCTGCACACGGCGCCGGCGCCGTCGCGCCTGTCGGTGGCCAGCGTGACGTTCGAACCCGGCGCGCGGTCGGCCTGGCACACGCACCCGATCGGCCAGACGCTGCTGGTCACGGCCGGCTGCGGCTGGACCCAGTGCGAAGGCGGTCCGATCACCGAGATCCGCGCTGGCGACGTGATCTGGTGCCCGCCAGGCCACAAGCACTGGCACGGCGCGGCGCCCACCACGTCGATGACGCACCTGGCGATCCAGGAAGCGCTCGACGGCGTGGCCGTGGTGTGGCTGGAAAAGGTCACGGACGAGCAATACGCGGTGGGCCTGCCGGCCGGTGGCGCAGCGCACAACTGCACCTGATGCGATTCATGAGCCAGGCTAATAAGCCCATGCACTTTTTACGGCTACCCGCACGATAGCGCAACCGCTACATTGGGGATTCTGCAAGTTGACACTATTCGATCGAGGAACGTACGTATGGTGACATCTATCTGGCGCCTCCTGCCGCTGGCGGCAAGGCCTGCAGCGAGGCCGGCAGCCAGGCTGCCAACAGCGTCCGGCGGCAACAGCAGTTCGCCGATGAGCAATACCCGTCCCGTTCATTTTTGCGGCGCCGTGCTGTTGGCGCTGACCGCGTTGATGGCTTCCGCCAGCGCCGCCCCACCGGAGCAAGCTTCCATGTCTACCGAAACCTCCACCTCCCGATTGTCCCCCAGGCAGCAAGCCATTGGCCCGATAGCCGCCTTCGCCGCCACGGGCGACCTGGCACGCCTGGGCGCTGCGCTCGACATCGGCCTCGATGCCGGCCTGTCCGTGGGCGACTGCAAGGAAATCCTGGTGCAACTGTATGCCTACGCGGGCTTCCCGCGCGCGCTCAATGCGCTGGGCGTCCTGATGAAAACCGTGGACGCGCGCCAGCAGCGCGGCATCCACGACCCCGAAGGCGCGGGCCCCGGCCCGATCCCCGTCGGCGACGCGTTGCTGGCCGTGGGCACTGCCAACCAGACCAGGTTGACGGGCGCCCCCGTCAAGGGCCCCGTGTTCGAGTTTGCCCCGGCCATCGACCAGTACCTGAAGACCCACCTGTTCGGCGATATTTTCGCCCGTGCCAACCTCGACTGGCAAAGCCGCGAACTGGCCACGGTGGCTGCGCTGGCGGCCATGACCGGCGTCGAGCCCCAACTGCTGTCGCACACGGGAGTCAGCCTGCACCAGGGGCTCACACAACAGCAGCTGCGCCAGTTTGCCGACGTGCTGGCCGAACGCGTGGGCCCCGAGCCTGCGGCCCGCGCGCGCGCCGCGCTAGACCAACTACCAGCTAACCAATAAGGGCAACCTCCGATGGACCAATTCAGCGAATTCAAACTCAGCCGGCGCGACGTACTGAAGGCGGGAGCCGCATCGGCCACTGCCGCCGCCATGCCATCGCTGGCCGGCGCCCAGGCTCCGGCAGCAGCCACCACGGCCGCCGCGCCAGTGCTGGCCAAGGTAGCCCTCACCGTCAACGGCCAGCGCCACCAGCTGGAAGTGGATACCCGCACCACCTTGCTCGACGTGCTGCGCGAAAACCTGCAGCTGACGGGCACCAAGAAGGGCTGCGACCACGGCCAGTGCGGCGCCTGCACCATCATGCTTGACGGCCGCCGCATCAATGCGTGCCTGTCGCTGGCCGTGATGCACGAAGGGTCGGCCATCACCACCATCGAAGGCCTGGGCACGCCCGATAAGCTGCACCCGATGCAGGCTGCGTTCATCAGGCATGACGGCTACCAGTGCGGCTACTGTACCCCGGGCCAGATCTGCTCCGCCGTGGCTGTGCTCGACGAAATCAGGCAGGGCATCCCGAGCCACGTGAGCGCCAGCCTGACCGAACGCCCCTTGCTGTCCGCCGACGAGATCCGTGAGCGCATGAGCGGCAATATCTGCCGCTGCGGCGCGTATTCGAATATTCTCGACGCGATCACCGACGTGGCCGGAGGTGCGGCATGAAAGCCTTCACCTATCACCGCGCCACCACTCCGGCGGACGCCGCCGAGGCCATCGCCCGCGCCCCTGGCGCGCGCTTCATCGCCGGCGGCACCAACCTGCTGGACCTGATGAAGCTCGAGATCGAGTCGCCATCCCACCTGGTCGATGTCAACGGCCTGGCGTTCGACCAGATCGAGGCCACGGCGGACGGCGGCCTGCGCATCGGCGCCCTGGTGCGCAATACCGACCTGGCGGCCGACGCGCGCGTGCGCCGCGATTACGCCGTGCTGTCGCGCGCACTGCTGGCCGGCGCATCGGGCCAGTTGCGCAACAAGGCCACCACGGCCGGCAACCTGCTGCAGCGCACGCGCTGCCCGTATTTCTACGACACGAACCAGCCGTGCAACAAGCGCGCGCCGGGCACTGGCTGCTCGGCCATTGGCGGCGTCAATCGCCAGCACGCGGTGATCGGTGCGAGCAGCGCGTGCATCGCCACCCATCCGAGCGACATGGCCGTGGCCATGCGCGTGCTGGACGCCACGGTGGAAACCGTGCGCGCCGGCGGCGCAACCAGGGTCATTCCGATTGCCGACTTCCACCGCCTGCCCGGCGATATGCCGCACCGCGACACGGTGCTCGAGCCCGGGGAGCTGATCACGTCGGTGACGCTGCCGCGTCCACTGGGGGGCGCGCACATCTACCGCAAGGTGCGCGACCGCGCGTCATACGCGTTTGCGCTGGTGTCGGTTGCCGCCGTGATCCAGAAAGACGGCACGGGCCGCGTTGCCGTGGGCGGCGTGGCGCACAAGCCGTGGCGCGTGGAGGCGGCCGAAGCGCACCTGCCGCAGGGCGCCAGGGCCACGGCCGACGCCTTGCTGGCAGGCGCCAGTCCGACCGCGGAAAACGCCTTTAAAATCACGCTGGTGGCGCGCACGCTGGGCGCTGTATTGGCAGAAGCAAGCAAAGGATGAACCATGAAATTCACGACCCCCGCCACGACCAATCCCATCGACCGCCTGACAGTAGTGGGCAAGGCCACCACCCGCATTGACGGCCCGCTGAAAACCACGGGCACCGCCCCCTATGCGTACGAACAGCGCGCCGCAGGCGAAGGCGCCGTGTACGGCGTGGTGGTCGGCGCCGGCATCGCCAAGGGGCGCATCGTGTCCATCGACCTGGCGCGCGTGCGCGCCGCGCCCGGCGTGCTGGCCGTGATCACGGCCGACGACGCGGGGAAGCTGGACGTGGGCGGCTTTTACGTGGCCCGCGCGCTGGCCGGTCCCGACGTGGCGCATTACCACCAGGCCGTGGCGCTGGTGGTGGCTGAAACGTTCGAGCAGGCCACGGCCGCTGCCGCGCTGGTGCAGCCGCGCTATGCGCCGGCGGCCGGCGCGTTCGACCTGCACGCGGAAAAAGACAGGCTGCCGAAACCGGGTGCAAAGTCGGACCCCAAGCTGGCGTCGGCCGTGGGCGACTTCCCCGGCGCCTTTGCCCGCGCAGAAGTCACGGTGGACGCCATGTACACCACGCCGTACCACTCGCACGCGATGCTCGAACCCCATGCCACCATCGCCGCCTGGAACGGCGACCAGCTGACGCTGCACACGGCGATCCAGCTGGTGGGGTGGGGCGTGCGCGACCTGGCCAAGATCCTCGGCATCCCCGCGAACAACGTGCGCATCGTGGCGCCGTACATCGGCGGCGGCTTTGGCGGCAAGGGCTCGATCCTGAGCGACGCGGTGCTGGCGTCGCTGGCCGCCAAACGCGTGGGCCGGCCGGTCAAGGTCACGCTGCAGCGCCCCCTCATGTTCAACAACACCACGCACCGCGCATCGACCATCCAGCATATCCGCCTGGGTGCGACCAAAGACGGCAAACTGACGGCCATCGGCCACGAAAGCTGGTCCGGCAATCTGGGCGACCGCCCAGAAACGGCCACCGCGCCCACCAAGCTGCTGTACGCAGGCGCCAACCGCATGACGCGCCTGCAGGTGGCGCACCTGGATCTGCCGGAAGCGAGCGCCATGCGCGCGCCGGGCGAAATGCCGGGCATGATGACGCTGGAAATCGCGATGGACGAACTGGCGGAAAAGCTGGACATCGACCCGGTGCAGCTGCGCATCCTGAACGACACGCAGGTCGATCCCGAGTCGCCGGACAAGCCGTATTCGCAGCGCCAGCTGGTGGCGTGCCTGCAGCGCGGCGCCGAGCGGTTCGGCTGGAAGCAGCGCAGCGCCACGCCGGCCGCGCGCCGCGAAGGGCGCTGGCTGATCGGCATGGGCATGGCCGCCGCCATCCGCGGTGCGCCGGTCGTGAAATCCGCCGCGCGCGTCACCCTGGGCAAGGACGGCCGGCTCACGGTGGAAACCGACATGACCGATATCGGCACCGGCACCTACACCATCCTGGCGCAGACGGCCGCCGAAATGTTGGGCGTAGGCCTCGACAAGGTGGCAGTGAAACTGGGCGACTCGCGCTTTCCGCAGGGCGCCGGTTCCGGCGGCCAGTTTGGCGCGGCATCGTCCACTGCGGGCGTGTACGCGGCGTGCGTGAAGCTGCGCGAACAGGTGGCCGCGCGCCTGGGATGGACGGGCGCCGGCATCGAATTTGCCAACGGCCGCGTACGGGCCGGCGGCAACAGCCGGCCGTTGCTCGACGCCGTGGCGGGCGGCGCGCTGGTAGGTGAAGACGCCATGGAATACGGCGACCTGTCCAGGAAGTACGCGCAGCAGACGTTCGGCGCGCACTTCGTGGAAGTGGCGGTCGACGCCGACACGGGCGAAATCCGCATCCGCCGCATGCTGGCCGTGTGCGCGGCCGGCCGCATCATCAACCCGATGGCGGCGCGCAGCCAGATCATCGGCGCCATGACCATGGGCGCCGGCGCGGCGCTGATGGAAGACCTGGTGGTGGACCGGCGCGCGGGCTATTTTGTCAACCACGACCTGGCCGGCTACGACGTGCCGGTGCATGCCGACATCCCGCACCAGGAAGTGATCTTCATCGACGAAGTGGACGCCACGGCCGGCCCCCTCAAGGCCAAGGGCGTGGGGGAACTGGGCATCACGGGCGTGCCGGCCGCGATCGCCAACGCCGTGTACAACGCCACCGGCGTGCGGGTCCGTGACTACCCGATCACTGTCGACAAGCTGCTCGCCGGCCTGCCGGAACTGGCCACCGTCGCCAACGTGCGCGGCGAGCAGCCCTTCCAGATCGCATCCGAGAGCTACACCAACGACAAGCTGGTGACGCTGGCCAAGCG
>JBEVMD010000064.1:0-8412 GCA_040508835.1 Duganella sp.
CACCAGGCTTTCGGCGACCTCGGCGCCACCAATCTGACGCATGTTCTGATCAGTAGCCGCAGCGATGCCGACGACCCGGAACTGGCGCAGCAGATCGCCCATAGCGGCGGCATCTTCATGACCGGCGGCGACCAGAAACGTCTGATGGCCGTGATTGGCGGCACCAGAGTTGAACAGGCCATGCGCGATGCCTACACCCAGCGCGGCGCCTGCATTGCTGGCACCAGCGCCGGCGCCTCCGGCATGTGCACGCATATGCTGGCCGAGGGCCGGGCCGAACTGGCGCCGGAAAAAGGCGCGGTGCGCCTCGGCGCGGGACTGGGCTTTGTCAGCCGCGTGGTGATCGACCAGCACTTCTCGCAGCGTAACCGCCTTTCGCGGCTGCTCACCGTGATCGCCTCCAACCCGCACCTGCTGGGCGTGGGCATCGACGAGGACACGGCGCTGATCATCGCGCCGGACACGCTGGAAGTGATCGGCGACGGCGCCGTCACCATCGTCGATGCGCGCGACACCATTTCGAATATCGCCGACCTACCGCAGCATGGCTGCCCCGAACTGATCGACGTCCGGCTGCACCTGCTGCCATCGGGCTCGCACTACACCGTTAATGCAGCGCCAGAACCGCTGCAGCACTTTATGCATATCGTCACCCAAAGGAACGTCCTGCCATGAACATCATCGAACAACGCGTACTGCGTGGCCCGAATCTCTACAGCAGCGCGCCATGCCTGTTGAACGTGATCGATCTGGCGGAACTGCAGGGGGTGAGCACCAGCGCCCTGCCCCACTTTAACGACGCGCTGCTGGCGCTGATCCCCAGCCTCGCCCAGCACTACTCCCCGCCCGGCAAGCCGGGCGGTTTTGTGCAGCGCCTGCGCGTGGGCACCTACATGGCCCGCGTGGTGGAACACGTGACGCTGGAACTGCAGACGCTGGCCGGCGCCCCCGTGGGCTTCGGCCGTTCCGCGCCCATCGACGGCGAACCGGGTCGCTACCGCGTGGTGTGCGGCTACCAGTTTGAGCAGGTGGCGCAGGAAGCGTTCGGCCTGGCGATGGAACTGGTGACCGCGCTGGCCCACAACCAGCCGTTCGATCTGGACGAGCCGCTGGCCGAACTGACCGACCATGCCGCGCGCCGCGCCATCGGCACCAGCACCGGCGCCGTGATCGACGCCGCCACCCGCCGCGGCATTCCGACCCTGCGCCTGACGCAGGAAGCGAACCTGTTCCAGCTGGGCTGGGGCAGCCGCCAGAAGCGCCTGCAGGCTACCGTCACCGGCAACACGTCGCTGGTGGCCGCCAACATCGCCAGCGACAAGCAGCTGACCAAGACCCTGCTGGCCGAAGCGGGCGTGCCCGTGCCGCGCGGGCGCCTGGTGACCGACATCGAGCAGGCGCAACGCGCCGCGCGCCGCATCGGCGTGCCGGTCACCATCAAACCGCTGGACGCCAACCAGGGCAAGGGCGTGACCACCGTGTGCATCACGCCCGAGCAGGTGGAAGCGGCCTTTGAACACGCGCGCAGCTACAGCCGCCGCGTGATCGTGGAAAAATACCTGGAAGGCTCGGACTTCCGCGTGCTGGTCACCGGCGGCGTGGTGGCTGCCGCCTCGCGCCGCCGTCCGCCGGAAGTCACGGGCGACGGCCAGCACTCCATCCGCCAGCTGGTCGATACCGAAAACCTCAACCCCGCGCGCGGCGACGGCCACACCAATGTGCTGACCAAGATGCGCCTCGACCAGATCGCGGAAGACATCGTGCGCGAACAGGGCTATGAATTCGACAGCGTGCCGCCGGCAGGCACGGTCGTCGCCCTGCGCGGCAACGCCAATCTCTCCACCGGCGGCACAGCGGAAGATGCGACCGACCTGCTGCACCCTGCCACGCGCGAGATCTGCATCCGCGCCGCGCGCACCATCGGCCTCGATATCGCCGGCATCGACATCGTTTGCCGCGACATCAGCGTGCCGCTGGACGAACAGGATGGCGGCATCATCGAAGTGAACGCCGCCCCCGGCATCCGCATGCACCAGTTCCCGACCAGCGGCCAGCCGCGCGACGCGGGCGACGCCATCGTGGAAGCCATGTACGGCAGCGACGACGGCCGCATTCCCGTGGTGGCCGTCACCGGCACCAACGGCAAGACCACCACGTCGCTGCTGCTGGCGCACGCGGCGCGCCAGGCCGGCAAAGGCACGGGCGTCACCACCACCGAAGGCGTGACCATCAACGGCGTGCTGGTGGACAAGGGCGACTGCTCCGGCTACTGGTCGGCGCGCAAGGTGCTGACGTCGCCGGACGTCGATTTCGCGGTGCTGGAAACGGCGCGCGGCGGCATCCTCAAGCGCGGTCTGGCGTTCGACCGCTGCGACGTGGCCGTGGTGCTGAACATCAGCTCCGACCACCTGGGCATGGATGGCGTGGAAACGCTGGCCGACCTGGCCGAAGTCAAGGGCGTGATCGCACGCACCGCGTCGCGTGCGGTGGTGCTCAACGCGGAAGACCCTTACTGCGTGCGCATGGCGTCGCAGGTGGAGGAAGGCGTGGAAGTGCTGTACTTCTCGCTCGATCCCGAACACCCGGTGCTGCTCACGCACCTGGACCAGCGCGGGCGCGCGGCCTGGCTGCAGGACGGCGTGTTGATGGTGTCGGACGGTACCCGTCGCGATGCGCTGATCACGGCCACCGCCATGCCCATCTCCGTCAACGGCCACGCCATGTTCAACATCGCCAACGCCCTGGCTGCCACGGCCGCGCTGATGGCCAGCAGCTTCACGCTCGCGCAGATTTCGGCCGCGCTGTCCACGTTCATTTCGGACAGCCACACCAATCCGCTGCGCTCCAACATCTACAGCATCGGCCAGGCCACGCTGGTGGTGGACTATGCGCACAACCCGGCCGCTTACCGCGCGCTGGGCCGCATGGCCCGTTCGATGGCGACGGGACGGGTGCTGGGCGTGGTCACCGCGCCCGGCGACCGCCGCGACGCCGACCTGCGCGAAGTGGGCCGCAACTGCGCCATCGACTTCAATGAGCTGATCGTCTACCAGTCCAACCCGCGCGGCCGCGCCGATGGCGAAACGGGCGCGCTGATCGTGGAAGGCATCCGCCAGCAGTTGAGCGGCGACGGCACGGCCGTGCAGATCGACGACGTGCACCAGGCGCTGGGCGTGGCGATCACCAAGTGCCAGCCCGGCGACGTGCTGGTGTTCTCGTCGCCGTCCACGCCGCACGTGCTGGTCGAGGCGTTGCGCGCGCTGTACCCTGACAACGCGGCAATCATCGAAAAAGACCTGCGCCCCGTCTACAACGAGTGCATCGACAGCTAGTCGAGTTTAAATAGTCGTACACCGAACACCGGGCCTGCCGTATGGCCCGGTTCCGGTTCGAAGCGCACCGTGATATGGTCCTTGCCCTGCGTAAGGCGCTGCGGCACCGGGTAATCGGCGTCGAAGAACTGCCCCGGATGGCTGGCGTCGAGCTTCACGCGCGCAATCCGTTCGCCGTCCACCAGGATGTGAAAATCGCGGTTGCGCTCTTCCCCCCAGTAGCTGGCCTGCAGCGCCAGCGGCCCCTCGCCCGACTTCATGCGGAAACTGACATACCCGCCCGTGCGCGCGTCGCGTCCCATGCGGCCGCGGTACGACACCGGATACGAGATGTCCGACTGCAGGTCGTGGTCGCGCTCCGGCTGCATTTCTCCCAGGTGCATCACGTCCACCGAACGCGCGGCCAGCGCCTTCAACCTCGCCTCCTCCTTGCGGAACGCCACCTCCGACGCCGCCCATTCGGCTTCCGTGTAGGCATTGAAGTACACGGCTGCGCGGCGCTCGTACTGCGAGAAGAACGGCGCATACGTCATGTCGCCGGGACGGCCGCTGCCCGCCGTGCGGTACACGGCGCGGCTTTGGTCCTGTACCCGGAAGGTGGACAGGATGTCGGCGCCCACCAGTGCCGGCGCCAGCCCGTCGAACGGCTTGTCCGCCGGCCCGAGGTCGGCCGCCAGCACCATGGGGCCGCGCAGCAGCGCCAGCACGCGGTCGTTGCCGGCTGCCGCTTCCAGCCGCAGCTCGAGCGGCAGCGACAGGCGCACCGTGTCGCCCGCCTTCCACTGGCGGCGCATCAGCAGGTAGCCCTTGTCGCGTTTGTATTGCGCGGCGGTTTGCGGCTGGCCATTTACCAGCAGCGTGTGCGACGCGGCCCACGCGGGCAGGCGCAGCGCCAGCGTGAAGTGCCGCTTGCCCGCCATGCGTTTCACACGGATGTCGATGTCGCCCTCGAACGGGTACCGCGTGGTCATCTCCAGACTGGCGGACGCCTGCCGCCACTGCACCGTGGACGGAATGTACAGGTTGACGAACAGCGTGTCGCCGCTCTCCCACCAGATCGAATCGCCATGCTTGGCGTGGCTCTCCATCCCCGACAGCACGCAGCACCAGAAGTCGTTTTCCTCGCTCGAATAGTCGCGCGCCACGCCTGCCATCAGCGGCGTCATATAGGTAAACATGCCGGTGCGCGGATTCTGGTGCGCCAGGATGTGGTTCAGGTGCGTGCGTTCGTAGTAATCGAAATACGCCGCATCGGGCGCCCAGCTGTACAGGCGGCGCGTCATCTTCAGCATGTTGTAGCTGCAGCATGCCTCGCAGGTCTGCTCGGTGATGTGGGCAGCGATGGTGTCGGGCGCGGAGAAATATTCGCGGTCGCCGTTGCCGCCGATGACGTAGCTGTGGTGCTGCGTCACGCGCTGCCAGAAGAAGCGCGTGGTCTCGGCGTACGACGGATTGGCGCGGATCTCGTGCAGGCGCGCCAGTCCCAGGATTTTCGGAATCTGGGTATTCGAATGCAGGTTGGCCAGTTCGTCGCGGCCCTGCGCCAGCGGCGCGAGCACCTTCTTGTGATACAGGCGGTTGGCCAGCGCGAGCCAGCGCTCCTCCCCGGTGCGCGCGTACAGCTCCGCAAAGCTTCCGTTGATGCCGCCATGTTCGCAGGCCAGTACCTGCTGCAGCTGGTCGTCGTCGAGCGCATCGAACACCCTGGCCGCGTAGCCGGCCAGGCCCACTGCCACCGGCAGCGCCTGGGCGTTGCCCGCGTAAAGCTGGGCGTCGAACAGGCCGGCAAACACCTTGTGCCAGTTATACAGCGGCACCCAGCAGCCGTTCAGATCGAAACCGGCGGAGCGGATATCGCCGCGCATGATCTCCGGGAAGATCTCCTTGCCGTCGACCACCGTACCGTCCTGGCGCTTGCGCATGAAACCGGCGATATAGCCGTCGCCGTGCGCGGTCTGCACGCGCGCCAGTTCCGCCACGATGTAGTCGATGCGCGGCTTCATCCCGGGACGACCGGTTTGCGCGTGCATCAGCGCCAGCGCGGACAGGTAGTGGCCGAGCGCTTCGCCGGCGATGGTGTCGGATTCCCAGCCGCCGTAGATGGCGCCCTTGACGGGCAGGCCGGCGAACTTGTGATAGTTGTGCAGGAACCGGTCCGGCGCAAGGCGCAGCAGGTAGGCCTGGTTGGCCTGCACGGCGTCGGCGTACACCGATGGCAGCAGGCGCACGGCCGATAGCGGCACGGCACGCGCGGTGGCCGGCACGCTGGCGGTAGCGGCTGCGCTCCAGCCGGGAACCAGCGCCAGGCTGGCGGCGGATTTCAGTAGCAGGCGGCGGGCATTTTCGGGTGCGGTCATGGCGGAATGGGTTGGTGTACCAGCCGCTAATGTACGCGGGTGGACACGCAGTCGTCTTGGAGCGGTTGCGCGTGAATGGTGACGAATTCGGCACAGGGTCGTGGCCGGCGGGGACGCGCGGGTATAATCGGCGCCCATGAGAACAGTGCTCCATCCCGCGCGCGCCGTGGCCCTCGGCTTCCTGGCCGCGATCGTCGTCGGCACCGCGGTGCTGATGCTGCCTGCCGCGCGCGCGGGGGGCGGCTCGTGGCACGCATGGGGCGACGGCGCACCGCTGCTGACGGCGTTTTTCACGTCCGTGTCGGCCGTGTGCGTGACGGGACTGGCGACGGTCGATACCGGCACGTACTGGTCGGGCTTTGGCCAGGCCTTTATCATGTTCCTGTTCCAGTGCGGCGGCTTCGGCATGATGACGGCCGCCACCCTGCTGGGCCTTTTGGTCAACAGCTCCCCGCGCCTGCGCACCCGGCTCATGACACGCATGGAAACCCGCACCCTGGGCCTGGGCGACGTCACCGGCGTCGCGCGGCTGGTGCTGGTGGCGACGTTCGCGTCGGAGCTGATCATCGCTGCCGCGCTCATTCTGCGCCTGCGCTACGGTTACGACCTGCCCTGGGGCGACGCCGCGTGGAGCGGCGCATTCCATGCCGTCTCGGCGTTTACCAACGCCGGTTTTTCGATCCACGCCGACAGCATGGTGCGCTACGCCGGCGACGCCCTGATCCTGCTGCCGCTGATGCTGGCCATCGTGGTGGGTGGCGTGGGCTTTCCGGTGCTGCACGATATCCGCGCCTGCCGGGGCAAGGATGCCAGCGCGGCGCGCGACCGCCGCCACTGGTCGCTGCACACCAAGCTCACGCTGGCCGGCACTGCGCTGCTGCTGGTGGGCGGTCTGGTGGCCATCCTGCTGGCCGAGTGGGGCAACCCGCGCACGCTGGGCGCGCTGTCGCTGCCCGACAAACTGCTCAACGCCTCGTTTTTGTCGGTGGCGTCGCGCACGGCGGGCTTCAACGCGGTCGATATCGCCGCGCTTACGCAGGAGTCGCTGGCGCTGCACTACCTGCTGATGTTCATCGGCGGCGGCAGCGCCGGCACGGCGGGCGGCGTCAAGGTGGGCACGGTCGCCATCCTGGTGCTGCTGGTGCTGGCGGAAGTGCGCGGCCATGCGGACCCGGAAGCGTTCGGGCGGCGCATCGGCGCCGGCGCGCAGCGCCAGGCCATCACGGTGATTATTTTGGGCAGCGCGGTGGTCGTCTGCGGCACCATGGCGCTGCTGGCCGTCTCCGATTTTCCGACCGATCAGATCATTTTCGAGGTAATCTCGGCATTAGGCAGCACGGGCCTGAGCACCGGCATCACGCCGCACCTGGCGCCGGCCGGCCAGCTCACGGTGGCGCTGCTGATGTACCTGGGCCGGGTGGGCACCATCACGCTGGCCGCGTCGCTGGTGCTGGGCGAGCGCCGCATGCCATATCGTTACGCAGAGGAGCATCCAATTGTTGGGTAAGATATTTTCGCAGCCGCTGTCCTTTTCCAGCGGCGACAGCGTGGTCGTCATCGGCCTGGGACGCTTTGGCGGTTCGGTCGCGGACTCGCTGATGCGCCTCGGCCACGACGTCATGGGCATCGACCGCGACCCGGACCTGGTGCAGCGATGGGCCGACCGGCTGACCCACGCGGTGCAGGCCGACACCACCAACGAGGGCGCGATGCGTCAGCTGGGTGTGGGCGAATTCGCGCACGCGATCGTGGGCATCGGCGCCGACCTGGCCTCGAGCCTGATGTCGCTGATGGTGCTGACGGAACTGGGCGTGAAGGATATCTGGGTCAAGGCGCTGACCACGGAGCACGGCCAGATCGCCCACCGCATCGGCGCCCACCACGTGGTGTATCCCGAGGTGGACATGGGCGAGCGCGTGGCGCACCTGATCACCGGGCGCATGATGGACTTCATCGAATTCGATGACGGCTTCGCCATCGCCAAGCTCAAGGCGCCGGAACTCACCCACCACAAGACGCTGGCCGACGCCCACGTGCGCGAGCGTTTCGGCGTGACGGTGGTGGGCGTCAAGCGCACCAGCGAGGATTTCCAGCATGCGCTGCCCGCCACGCGCATCCTGCCCGGCGATATCCTGGCGGTGTCCGGCGCCACCCGCAAGATCGAGGCATTCGCGAGCAGCCGGCAACGTTAGTCGAGGTCCGAGCGCCGCACTTGTCGGAAGCGCTACCACTACCACATGACACAGCGCTATCGATTCAAGACACCACTTCCAGCCCTCAAAGCATGGCAGAAGCAAAGCCCGATCCATTTCTGGAGGGGGTTTATGAACAGCCGGACTGGACACTTATGTAGGACTCTGGGTTAAAATGCCGGACCTGACTCCGGCACAATGCAAGCGTTTTTAAAGGTGTGGTGATATTGTTTTTGAAACGGGTGATCAATATCGATCATGCTGTCGATCCTCCCTACGACATCGATGCGAACCGCGGATGCCCGCGGACTTTCCTACTTTATCTCGATGGTATCGTGAAGCGTTAGCGCTGATTCTTTCGTTTCGCCGAATTATGAATAACCGTTAAAAGTTATTATCGAATTATCCAATATTGTAATTTTAATTTTATAGGTATTATCCATGAGTATTGCATTAATAAAGAATTCCTTGCTGGAAGCACAGTCTGCTCTTGATGAGTTGCTTAAGAATGATGCAGTGCTCGGGAAGGTC
>JBEVMD010000077.1:0-7976 GCA_040508835.1 Duganella sp.
CCTGAAAAGGCGTTGGGACGCCGGAATCAGGTGCTGGAAGCGGCGGCCGTTTGCTTTGCGCGCAGCGGCTTCCACGGCGCCAGCATGTCGGAGATTTCCAAGCAGGCCGGCATGAGCGCCGGCCATATCTACAATTACTTCGACGGCAAGGACGCCATCATCATGGCGTTTGTCGAGGTGCATTCGGAGCACGTGAGCGACATGCTGAGCAACCTCAGTTCGCTCGACGATCCGCTGCAGGCCATGCTCGACGACGCCGAGCGCCACGTCAACGAAGCGCTCGATCCGCAGCCGTGGCACGTCTCGCTCGAGATGTACGCCGAAGCGTCGCGCAATCCCGTGATTGCCGCGCGCCTGCGGGTGCACGAAGAGGAAGCGCGCGGCCAGTTGCGCGAGCTGGTCAAGCGCGGCCGCGAACGGCGCCACCTGGCCGTGGACGACGTGCTGCTCGACAGCCGCATCGACACCATGATCGCGTACTTCCAGGGGCTGACCATCCGCGCGCTGCACCGCGGCGACATGAACCGCGCCGGCCTAGCCGAAGCATTCCGCGTCTCGATGCGCGCCCTCCTGATGACCTGATGCAGGGGCGTAGGGTCTGTTGTACCATGTCCGATATTCCCAACCCGATATCGGAGCATCATGACTGCCTATGTAATCCCCGCCCATGACATCGTCGGCCTGCCGGTCGCCGGCACCGACGCCCTGTTCCCCGTTCGCCGCGTGTACTGCGTGGGCCGCAACTACGCGGGCCATGCGCGCGAAATGGGTTCCGATCCCGACCGCGAACCGCCATTCTTCTTCAGCAAACCGAGCGACGCCCAGGCCATCGTGCCGGTGGCGCCCGGCCAGGTGGCCGAGCTGCCGTACCCGCCGCAAACGGGCAACCTGCACTACGAGTGCGAACTGGTGGTCGCCATCGGCAAGGGCGGCAGCAATATCGCCGTGGAAGACGCGGCCAGCCACATCTTCGGCTACGCGGTCGGCTTCGACATGACGCGCCGCGACCTGCAATTCAAGATGCGCGACGCCGGCCGCCCCTGGGAAATCGGCAAGGCGTTCGACTGCTCGGCGCCCATCGGCCTGATCACTCCGGCAGCGGCCGCCGGCGACATCAACCGGGCCGCCATCGAGCTGACGGTCGATGGCGTCACCAAGCAGACATCGAGCATCGACGACCTGATCTGGTCGATCGACGAAACCATCGCCAACCTGTCGACGCTGTTCACGCTGGCGCCGGGAGATTTGATTTTCAGCGGCACGCCGGAAGGCGTGGGCGCCGTGGTGCCGGGCCAGGTGCTGGTGGGGACGGTGGCAGGGATCGACGGGATTACGGTGAAAATCATATAAACAGTTCGGCAGGGCACCGTCATTCCCGCGCAGGCGGCAAGCCGGCCAGCAGGAGTGGATTCGAATCAATCTTACTCTTCGCAACACAAAGATGACAAATGCTTAAACGGGCTGGTATAATTTCAGTCTAGTCGGGGCGTAGCGCAGCCTGGTAGCGTACGTGCATGGGGTGCACGGGGTCGGAGGTTCGAATCCTCTCGCCCCGACCAATAGAATCAAGGATAAAGGCTCATCTTCGGATGAGCCTTTTTCTTTTTTGTGCCAGGAGGTCCGGTCAACACGCCCTTCGTAATCATCAGCGGTAAAAACGGCGGGTTCGGCGCAGCGTCCCCCGGCGAAAACGATTTTATATTCCATGCGCAATATCCTTCATGGAGCTACCTGGAGTACTCGGAGATTCAGTCCCCGGTTTGGTGGGCTGGAGCAATAACGACGTCAATATCCGACATTACCGCCGTGCCTGAGCCGGAGATTTACGCATTCCTTCTGGCTGGCCTTGGTCTGATCGGTGCGGTGTCACGGCGTCGCAAGGCGTAACAGTCTGCGCGACTGCGTCCGTGTACAACGCCGACGGTCCGCCGGTCCGCCTGCCGGCTGTCGGCTATCGGATAGCGGTGAAAAATCAGCCTTCTCATGCGGTGAGCTGCCATGTGCCTGTCGTAAAACAGCCCCGGCATGCGGGGCTGTTTGGTCATCAATACCGGGTCTGGATCCAGGGCTCGGTTGGCGAATCGGTGAGGACCAGCGCCACCAGGATACCGGCCGCCGCCAGCACTGCGCGAATTTCGGTGCGATGACGTTGGTACCACTTCAAAGCGCCATGATGCATGGTGATGCTCGGTGGTGCCGCTCGATGCAGGGGAGTGACCAGCCCTTCTCGATTTGCGGGGGGATTATTTATTTCCACTAGGATTTTCCCGTTTCGTTTTGGAGCTGCCATATTACTAAGTTTGCATTCATTGGGGAATCCGGGGAGCTGAAATATTTGGTATTTCAAGGAAATATTACTATCGGTATGCCAAGACTGTTGTAAATCTAGTACGGCGCTTGACGACTCGCGAATTGCCCGGTAAAGGCGGGCCAAGCGCGTGGCACTTCACCCACATCGGCGTCGGACATCGCCTGCAAAGATCGAATTTTGCGCGGCAAAGCGTGCTTTATGAGCATTTATACCGCTTTGTCACTATTTAAAGATTTACAGTCACTAGCTAGTTTGACGCGACAGTGCCAAGATAGCGCTATGACAAACATCTATCGTAGTCAATTCCGCCTGCCCTTCTCGCTGTTTGAAAAGTTGAAGGCAGAAGCCGGCAGGGCCGGCCGTAGCGTCAATGCCGAGCTGGTAGGCAGGCTGGAACGGAGCCTGACGGACAGCTCCAACGACCTCGATGTCCGCATCATTTTCGAAGCGCTGGAACGGCTGTCGCTGCGCAACCCGGAGCTGCGCTACAGCTTTGGCGTCAACCTGGGCAACCAGCTCGATGTGCGTCCTGCCGAAATCGGACGCGGTAGCTGGACGCTGGCGGCCGATCCGGGCAACCCGGTCACGGAGATTCTGTTGAAAAAGAGCGCGGACGCCAATTCCAAGTAAGTGGGCGGCGAATAGTGTCTTTGGCAAGTTGCGACGTGGGGTAGAATCCCGCCTTCAGCCCATCCAGAAAGACTCAGCATGCAACACTCATCGCCCGCTGCGGCGCGGCCGGCCAGCAATACCGGCCCGCTCATCATCATCACCATCCTGTTCTTCATGTGGGGCTTGCTGACGGCGTTGAACGACGTGCTGATTCCCCACCTGAAGTCGATCTACACGCTCACCTACGTGCAGGCGATGCTGGTGCAGATGTGCTTTTTCGGCGCCTACTTTATCGTCTCGCTGCCGGCCGGCATGCTGATCAAGAAGATCGGTTACCAGCACGGCGCCGTTGCCGGGCTCACCATTGCGGCGGCCGGCTGCGCGCTGTTCTATCCGGCGTCCACCAGCGGCTACGCGCTGTTCCTGCTGGCGTTCTTCATCCTGGCCACCGGCATCACGATCTTGCAGGTGGCCGCCAATCCGTACGTGACGGTGCTGGGCGACCCGCAGACGGCGTCGAGCCGACTCACGCTCACGCAAGCTTTCAACTCGCTGGGCACCACCACGGCGCCCGCGCTGGGCGGCATGCTGATCCTGGCCGGCGGCGTGCTGAGCGCGCAGGAACTGGCGGCGCTGCCGGCCGACCGTGTGGCCGCGTATTACGCCGGTCAGGCGGCTGCCGTGCAGGGACCGTATCTGGCGCTGGCCGCCGCGCTGGTGGTGCTGGCCGTGCTGTTTGCGCTGGCGCGCCTGCCTCGCATCGAGCAGGGCGAAGCCGCGCAAGCGGTGGCGGGCGGCTGGAAGGCGGTGCTCAAGCAGCGCCACCTGGTGCTGGGCGCAGTGGCGATTTTCCTGTACGTGGGCGCGGAAGTGGGCATCGGCAGCTTCCTCATCAACTTCATCGGCGAGCCGCATATCACGGGCTGGCCCGAGCACCAGGCCGCGCCCTACGTGAGCTACTTCTGGGGCGGCTCCATGCTGGGGCGCTTCATCGGCTTTGCGGTGATGCGTCGCGTCAGCCCGGGCAAGACGCTGGCCTTCAATTCGACGGCGGCGCTGGCGCTGATGCTGTTCGTGATCTTCGGCCATGGCCACGCAGCCATGTGGGCATTGCTGGGCGTGGGACTGTTCAACTCCATCATGTTCCCCACCATCTTCTCGATGGCGCTCAACAAGCTCGGTCCCTTGACGGGGCAGGGCTCCGGCCTGCTGTGCATGGCGATCGTGGGCGGCGCGCTGGTGCCGTTCGGCCAGGGCTTCCTGGCCGACCACTTCAGCCTGCAAACGTCGTTTGCCGTGCCGGCCGCGTGCTACCTGTTCGTGCTGTTCTTCGGCTTGAAATATGCGGGGATGTACGACGCCAATGCGGAGCCGGTCGCCGCGCGCAGCGGCCACTGAGCAGGCAAGGAAGGCGCCCGCCGGGCGCCTCCGGTTACAGGAAGCGGTCGAGGATCTTCTTGCTGTGCTTATCGAGCACGCGCACGTCGCGCACCAGGTAGTGGATGCCGTGGATGTCCGAAATCAGCAGGGTGTCCATGGTAAGGCGGCGGATGTCTTCCTCGCCGCGCAGCACGAATTCGGTGTCGCCCCGGTCCGTGTTCACGGTCCACGTGCACGGCGTGGCAAAGCTGGTCACGTCCACGATGCGCGTAATCTCGGGCATGAATTCACGCCCGCCCAGTTCTTCGCGCACCAGCGCGCCGGTGGCTGCCGGCAGGTCCTCGATGCGGTCGATCCAGCCGACTTCCTTGCCGTCGCCGGACAGCAGCGCAATGCCGTCTTCCGGCGCCTGCACGGGAAACGCCCGCACTGCCGCCACGCCTTCATGCACGATGCCGTCCGCCGTGGTCAGTACCAGGCGGCCGTACGGATTGCGTACCAGTTCAAATTGAGTCGTCATTGTTAATCCTTGCTGCCACGGTCGTCGAGATCCGTGTCCACGTTGCGGGCTTGCGCCTGTACCAGGCGGTAGTACGCGCCTTCCCTGGCCATCAGTTCATCGTGGCCGCCTTCTTCCACCACCACGCCGCGATCCATCACCACCAGGCGGTCCGCTTTTGCCAGCGTGGACAGGCGGTGGGCAATGGCAATCGTCGTGCGGCCCTTGACCAGGTTTTCCAGCGCGCGCTGGATTTCCTTTTCCGTCTCGGAATCGACGGAAGCAGTCGCCTCGTCGAGGATCAGGATCTTCGGATCGATCAGCAGCGCGCGCGCAATCGAGATGCGCTGACGCTCGCCGCCCGACAGGCCCTGGCCCCGTTCACCGACCATCGAATCGTAACCCTGCGGCAGGCGCAGGATGAATTCGTGCGCGTGGGCGGCGCGGGCGGCAGCGATGATTTCTTCGCGCGACGCATCCGGTTTGCCGTATGCCAGATTTTCCGCGATGGTGCCGAAGAACAGGAACGGCTCCTGCAGCACCAGGCCGATCTGCCGGCGGTAGTCCGACACGGCCAGCGAGCGGATGTCCACCCCGTCGAGCATGATGGCGCCTTCGGCCACGTCGTAGAAGCGGCAGATCAGGTTGACCAGCGTCGATTTGCCGGAGCCGGAGTGACCGACCAGGCCCACCATTTCGCCGGCCTTGATGTCGAGGTTGATGCCGCGGTTGACGGCGCGGTTACCGTACCGGAAGCCCACTTCGCGCAGCGTGATATTGCCTTCCACTTTCGGCAGCTTGACCGGGTTGACCGGGTCGGGCACGGACGATACGTGGTCGAGAATGTCGAAGATGCGCTTGGCGGCCGACGCCGATTTCTGCGTGACCGAGACGATGCGGCTCATGGAATCGAGGCGGCCGTAGAAACGGCTCGAGTACGCGATGAACGCCGACAGCACACCGACCGTGATATTGCCCTTCGAGACCTGGAAGATGCCGAACACCCAGATCACCAGCAGGCCCAGTTCGGTCAGGAACGACACGGTGGGCGAGAACAGCGACCAGATTTTATTGAGCTTGTCGTTGACGGCCAGATTGTGCTTGTTGGCGGTGCGGAAGCGCGCCGCTTCGCGCGACTCCTGCGCAAACGCTTTGACCACGCGGATGCCGGGGATGGTATCGGCCAGTACGTTGGTCACTTCGCCCCACACGCGGTCGATTTTTTCAAACCCGGTGCGCAAGCGGTCGCGCACCAGGTGGATCAGCCACGCGATGAACGGCAGCGGCGCCAGCGCGAAGATGGCCAGATACGGATCGATCGAGAACAGGATCACGCCCGTCATGATGATCATCAGGCAGTCCGACGCGAAGTCCAGCAAGTGCAGCGACAGGAACACGCAAATGCGGTCGCTCTCGCTGCCGATGCGCGACATCAGGTCGCCCGTGCGCTTGCCGCCGAAGTATTCGAGCGACAGGCGCAGCAGGTGGTCGTACGTCTCGGTGCGCAGGTCGGCGCCAATGCGCTCGGACACCAGCGCCAGCACATACGTCTTGGCCCAGCCGAAAATCCACGCCAGCACCGCCGCGCCCACCAGGCCGGACATGTACAGCATGACCAGGCTGGAATCGACCGGCGTGCCGTTCTGGTACGGGATCAGCACCTTGTCCATCAGCGGGATGGTCAGATACGGCGGAATCATGTGCGCGCCCGTGGACAGCAGCATCAGCATGAAGCCCAGGCCCAGCTGCAGTTTATACGGACGGGCAAAGCGCCACAGGCGGAACAGGGTCCAGGTGGACGGCGGCGTGTACACCACCTTGGTGCACACGGGGCATTCTTCCTGGTCCGGTTCCAGCGGGGCCTTGCAGCTGGGGCAGATATTGGTGTCGTCGCCGACGACGGGCACGCCGCTGGCGTGGCTGTCGCGCTGGGCGGCAAAGTGCTCGACCAGGCGGATCGCCTGCAAATTCTGGCCCAGCGTAAAGCGCCAGGCGCCCAGTCGACCGCCAGGGCCCATCAGTTCCAGGTGGCCCACGCCCGCATGATCGTGGTGTGCCAGCGACAGTTGCGGCGCGAACGGCCAGGCCTGCCATTGCTCCTGGCCGGGCGCGCGCGCCAGCAGGCGGCGGCTGGTGACCACCAGCACACCCTTGGCGAAACGAAGTTGCTGATCCAGGTCAACCTCCAGGGCACTTACAACGTTTTCCCCTTGGGAAAGTTGTGCCTGTATATCGGAACGCCAGCGGTCAGGCAGTTCGCCGCCCGGGCTCGATACTGTGGAAAGTTGTTGGGTTGTCATTGTGTGGCGTACTCCGGATCGGGAAAAATTGCGTGGTATTCAGTTGAAGGCTGGTATGTGGCTGCGGCAGGGCAGGATTTCAATCGTGCAATGCGGCTGGTAAAAATGCTTAATTACGGTATTCTGTCGTTCATAACATTGACAGAAGTTAAGTCGGTACGGATGGATTTGTGTTGGCGGCAAGTATAACGCACAGACAAAAACGCCGGTACTGCTTGATGAACTTGATCAGAACCATGGGTGAGGCCAAACGCTGTTTGGCAGCTATCGGTAAAACAGGGTTTAAAATACGGCGCGGCCGGCGCGGCAGTCCCATCGAGGCCACGGCTTGAGTCGATAACAAAGAAACAAAGTTCGAAACATGATCAAGAAGAAAAACATAGAAATTCTCCGCGTCACCCATTTGCGCGGTCCCAATATCTGGACGTATCGCCCGGTGATCGAGGCATGGCTGGATATTGGCGAACTGGAACAGTACCCGTCGAACTTGCTGCCCGGCCTTTACGAGCGCCTGACTGCCAAGCTGCCGGGACTGCTGGTGCACCGCTGCGGCGTGGGCGAGGAGGGCGGATTCCTGGAGCGGCTGCGCGAGGGCACCTACGCCGGCCACATCCTGGAACACGTCGTGCTCGAACTGCAGAACATGGCCGGCATGAAAACCGGCTTCGGCAAGACGCGCCAGATCGGCGAAGACACGGGCCTGTATAAAATGGCGTTCCGCACCCGCCAGGAGCAGGTGGGCCGGGCGGCGCTGGCCGCCGGCCGCGATCTCCTGATGGCGATGATCGACGACACCCCGTACGACCTGGACGCCACCGTGGCCGACCTGACGGACCTGGTGGAAACCCTGTGCCTGGGCCCCAGCACCGGCAAT
>JBEVMD010000139.1:0-10576 GCA_040508835.1 Duganella sp.
TGCGGCACGCAGGACCTGCACGCGCGGCTCGAGGCGACGATCGCGAAGTTCCTCCACGTCGACGACGCGATCCTGTTCGCCGCCGCGTTCGACGCCAACGGCGGCGTGTTCGAGCCGCTGTTCGACGAGAACGACGCGATCATCTCCGACGCCCTGAACCACGCTTCGCTCATCGACGGCATCCGCCTGTGCAAGGCAGCGCGCTACCGCTACGCCAACAACGACATGGCCGACCTCGAAGCGCAGCTGCAGGCAGCCAGCGCGGCCGGCAAGCGCCACAAGGTCATCGCCACCGACGGCGCGTTCTCGATGGACGGCACCATCGCCAAGCTGAACGAAATTTGCGACCTGGCCGACCGCTACGGCGCGCTGGTGATGATCGACGAGTGCCACGCGTCGGGCTTCATGGGCGCCACCGGCCGCGGCACCCACGAGCACCATAACGTCATGGGCCGCGTCGACATCATCACGGGCACGCTGGGCAAGGCCCTGGGCGGCGCCATGGGCGGTTTTACGTCCGCGCGCAAGGAAGTGATCGACATGCTGCGCCAGAAGTCGCGCCCGTACCTGTTCTCCAACACGCTGGCGCCGTCGATTGCCGGCGCCTCGCTGGCCGTGCTCGAGCGCCTGTCGCAATCGACCGCGCTGCGCGACCGCCTGCACGAAAACACCGCCTACTTCCGCGCCGAGATCGCGCGCATCGGCTTCACCATCAAGCCGGGCACGCACCCGGTGGTGCCGGTGATGCTGTTCGAGGCGCCCGTGGCGCAGAAGTTCGCGGCGCGCATGTATGAACTGGGCGTGCTGCTGTCGGGCTTTTTCTACCCGGTGGTGCCGATGGGCCAGGCGCGCGTGCGCGTGCAGCTGTCCGCCGCCCACACGCGCGAGCAGCTGGACGTCGTGCTCAAGGCATTCGAGCAGGCCGGCAACGAACTGGGCCTGCTGAATCAGGCCGCCAAACAATAATACGTCTTACCGTACATCGTCAGGAATCACATGAATTCGACTACCCCAACCACGCCAGCGACCCAGCGCATCCTCGTCATCGGCGCCAACGGCCAGATCGGCAGCGAACTGGTGGAGGCGCTGGCCGCCCAGCACGGCGCCGACAATGTCTTTGCCGCCGACATCAGCCCCACCAACCTGTATCACGCGGCGCGCTACCTGACGCTCAATGTGCTGGACCGGGAGGCGCTGGCGGCGCTGGTCGCGCAGGAAGGCATCACCCAGGTGTACCAGCTGGCGGCCATGCTGTCGGCCACGGGCGAGGCGGCGCCGTTGAAGGCGTGGACCTTGAACATGGACGGCCTGCTCAACATCCTGGAAGTGGCGCGCGAGCGCGGCGCCATCGGCAAGCCGCTCAAGGTGTTCTGGCCGTCGTCGATTGCCGCTTTCGGCCCGGCCACGCCTGCCGTGGACACCCCGCAGACGACGGTCATGGACCCCACCACCATTTACGGCATCAGCAAGCTGGCCGGCGAGCGCCTGTGCGAGTATTACTTCATCAAGTACGGCGTGGACGTGCGCAGCATCCGCTACCCCGGCATCATCAGCTTCAAGTCGCCGCCGGGCGGCGGCACCACCGATTATGCGATTGCCATCTTCCACGCGGCCCTGCGCGGCGAGCGGTACGCATGCTTCCTCGGCCCGCACACCACGCTGCCGATGATCTACATGCCCGACGCCATCCGCGCCACCATCGAACTGATGGACGCGCCGGCCGAACAGGTCAAGGTGCGCTCCTCGTACAACGTGGCGGGCGTGTCGTTCAACCCGGAGCAGCTGGCCGCCGCCATCACGCGCGCGGTCCCGGACTTCAAGATCGCTTACGTCCCGGACAGCCGCCAGGCGATTGCCGACTCGTGGCCGCAAAGCCTCGACGACGCCACCGCCACCGCCGACTGGGGCTGGCAGGCGCGCATCGGCATCGACGAGATGGTGGCCGACATGCTGGCCAACGTCGATGTCCACCTGGGCAAGGCCGCGTGAGCATGGCCGCCTGAACCAAACTACAAGACAGATAAAGAGAGACAGCAGATGGACATGAGTGTTTTCGATCTGTTCAAGATCGGTATCGGACCATCGAGTTCGCACACGGTGGGCCCCATGGTGGCCGCGCGCCGCTTCCTGCTCGACTGCGCGCCGCTGGATGGCGTGAATGGCGTGGCCGGCGTCACGGCCGAGCTGTACGGCTCGCTGGCGCTGACCGGCATCGGCCACGCCACCGACAAGGCGGTGATCCTGGGCCTGATGGGCGAGACGCCGCAGCACGTGGTGCCCACCGGCGTGGACGCGCAGCTGGCGGCGGCCGAGGAAGCCGGCGAGCTGGCGCTGCTGGGCGCCCACAAGGTGCCGTTCAAACGGGGCGTCAACCTCATCTTCCACATGGCCGAATCGCTGGCCGAGCACCCGAACGGCATGCGTTTTACGCTCACGCGCCATGACGGTTCCACCGTCAGCAAGGTGTACTACTCGGTAGGCGGCGGCTTTATCCGCGAGGAAGGCGAATCCCAGCACGCGCCTGCGGCCGATGACCCGCGCGCGCCGATTCCGTACCCGTTCGACACCATGGACCAGCTGCTCGAGCACGGCCAGGCCACGGGCCTGACCATCCCGCAGATGCTGCGCGCGAACGAGTGCGCACGCATGACGGACGACGACCTCAATGCCGGCATCGACCGCATCTGGCACGTGATGCGCGACTGTATCAACCACGGACTGGACACGGACGGCATCCTGCCCGGCGGCCTGCACGTCAAGCGCCGCGCCGCCCGCTTGTGGCAGCAGGCGCTGGCCAACGACGCCCCGGCGAACCACCTGCCGCACGACGCGCTGCACCAGGTCAGCCTGTATGCGATGGCCGTCAACGAGGAAAACGCGGCGGGCGGGCGCGTGGTGACGGCGCCCACCAACGGCGCGGCCGGCATCATCCCCGCCGTGCTGCGCTACTACGCCGAGGACTGCAAGCCGAGCGACCCCGTCACCGGCATCCGCAACTTCATGCTCACCGCAGCCGGCATCGGCATGCTGTGCAAGCGCAATGCGTCGATCTCGGGCGCCGAAGTGGGCTGCCAGGGCGAAGTGGGCGTGGCATGCGCGATGGCCGCCGCCGGCCTGGTGGCGGCGCTGGGCGGCACCAACCTGCAGATCGAGAACGCCGCCGAAATCGGCATCGAGCACCACCTGGGCATGACGTGCGACCCGATCGGCGGGCTGGTGCAGATTCCGTGCATCGAACGTAACGGCATGGGCGCCGTCAAGGCCATCACCGCGGCATCGCTGGCCTTGAAAGGCGACGGCACGCACTTCGTCAGCCTCGACGAGGTGATCGAAACCATGCGCCAGACCGGGGCCGATATGCAGGCCAAGTACAAGGAAACGTCGCTGGGCGGGTTGGCGATTCATGTGATTACGGTTAACCATGCTGCGTGCTGAAATTGGATGCCCGCGCAGGCCGGAATCTACTTTTCAACGACACGGATCATCTCCCGCTCCAGCAGCGCCTGGAACTCTGCAGCCGCCACCGGTTTGCTGAAATAAAACCCCTGCATCTCGTCGCAATGCTGCTGGCGTAAAAACGCCAGCTGTTCCGCCGTTTCCACCCCTTCCGCAATCGTCTTGAGCCCCAGGCTGCGCGCCATGTTGATGATGGCGCTGACGATGGCCTTGTCCTCGGCGTCGGTGCTGATGTCGCGCACGAACGACTGGTCGATCTTCAGCTTGTACACCTTGAATTTTTTCAGGTGGCTCAGCGACGAGTAGCCGGTGCCGAAATCGTCGATCGACATCCGCACCCCGCGCTCGTGCAGGTGGTTCATCATGGCGATGGCGCCCTGCGGGTCGTGCAGGGCCACGCCTTCGGTCAGTTCCAGTTCCAGGTATTCGGGCGGCAGCCCTTCCTCCAGCAGGATGCGGCCGACCAGGTCGGGCAGCTCCGTGTTGCGAAACTGCGTGGCCGACAGGTTGACGGCAATGACCACGGGCGGCAGGCCGGCGTCGCGCCAGACGCGCGCCTGACGCACGGCCTGGCGCAGCACCCACGCGCCTATGGGCAGTATCAGGCCGCTTTCCTCGGCGGCCGGAATGAATTCGGCCGGCAGCACCGTTCCCAGTTCCGGCGTGGACCAGCGCAGCAGCGCTTCGGCGCCCACGATGCGCTGGTCGCGCAGCGACACCTGCGGCTGGTACACCACCTCCATCTGGCCCCGCTCCACCGCATAGCGCAGCGCGCTGACCAGTTGCAGGTGGCGCGCCGCGCGGTGGTGCATGGCGGCCGTGAAGAAGCGGAAGTCGTGGCGGCCGGCGCGCTTGACCTGGTACATGGCCGCGTCGGCGCGCTGCATCAGCGTTTCCATGTCGTTGCCGTCGTCGGGATACAGGGCGATGCCGATCGACGTGGTCACCTTGAGGTCGTGCACGCCCACGTGCAGCGGCTGCGCGATCAGCTCCATCAGCTTGCGCGCCACCTCCGAGGCCTGCTCGGCGCGGGCGTGCTTCAGCACGAAAATGAATTCGTCGCCGCCGAGCCGCGCGACCATGTCGTCCGCGCGCACGCCGTCCTGCAACCGCTTGGCCAGTTCGCACAGCAGGCCGTCGCCCACGCTGTGGCCCAGCGAATCGTTGATGTCCTTGAAGTTGTCGAGGTCCAGCATCATCAGCGCCAGCGGGGCGCCGTGGTCGCGCGCATGCTCCAGCGCCTGCTGCGCGTGCTCCTGCAACTGCGCCCGGTTGGGCAGGCCGGTGAGGGGATCGAAGTGGGCCAGGTACTGGATGCGCTGGTCCGCCAGTTGGCGCTGGCGCTCATTTTCGAAATGCTTCAGCGCGTAATCGATATCGCTGGCCATTTCGTCGAACAAAGCCTGCACTTCGGGATCGAACGCGCCGGGCATGGCGGAGTAGGCGGTCAGGAAGCCGACGATGGCGCCATGGCGGTGCAGCGGAATGGCCATCGCCGAGCGCCAGCCGGAACGCCGCAAGCTGGCGTGCCATCGCGCCGCGTCGGGCGCCTGCTGCAAGTCCTGGCACCAGTAGGCGGCATTGCTGCGGAACGCGGCGGCGATCGGGCTCGATCCTTGCGCATGATCGGGGTCGAGCGCGATATCGAGCCGGCTCAGGTAGCCGAGGTCGACGCTGCCGGCGGCGGCGACGGGCTGCACCCGCGTCGCGCTGGCGTCGATCAGGCCGATCCACGCCAGCGCCATGCCGCCGTGCGAGACGATCGCATCGCACACGCTGTCGAACAGTTCCGCCTCGTGCCGGCTGCGCACGATGGCCTGGTTGCACTGGCTG
Source organism: Duganella sp. (assembly GCA_040508835.1). Classification (GTDB taxonomy): domain Bacteria; phylum Pseudomonadota; class Gammaproteobacteria; order Burkholderiales; family Burkholderiaceae_D; genus Rugamonas. The sequence continues at coordinate 5,290 of JBEVMD010000139.1, forward strand.
AGCGCTGCATACAGCTTGCCCACGCGCTGCGCGCGGGCCAGGGCTGCCGCGCGCTCGCCGTCGGCCTGCAGCAGGCTGTGGCGGGTGTCCGCCAGCCAGGCCAGCACGCTGTCGCGCGCGTGGTGCGGGATCGGGGGCGCCTCCGTGATGTCGCCGCGGCCGATGCGGCGTATCTCGTCTTGCAGCTGGTCCACCGAGCAGCCCAGGGTGGCGTCCAGGCGCTGCTTGGCGCGCCACAGCAGCGCGATCATCGCCAGTGCAAACAGGACAAAGGCGAGGCGCGCCAGGTTGGCGTCCAGCGCCGTGGACTGCACCGCGTCGAACGTGCGCCGGTCCACGCTGTCGGTGACCTGGGCGATCGGCAGCATGAGGGCGGCCTTGGTGCGGTGATACGCTGCATCGAACAGCATGGTGCGGGCCACCGCCAGCGCCTGCGGGTCGTCGCCGCGGCCGCGCATGGCCAGCGCCTTCGCCTCGACGATGGTCAGGCGGTCCGATTCGCTTTTGGCGTGCGCCAGCAGGCGCGATTCTTCGGCCGTGAAATTGCTGCGGCGGATCAGCTCCATCAGCGGCGTGCGCGGCCCGCTGGCGCGCGGGCGGCGGTCGCTGTCGCTCACCAGGTCCCAGTACACATTGTCGTAGCGTTGCGGGCGTGGCAGGCGGCCCTCGCGGATGTCGAGGATTTCCTGGTACCAGCGCCGGAACTGCGGGTCGCCCGTCACCACATAGGTGCGCGCCATGCGGGTGAGGTCGTCGGATGACTGCCGCAGCTCCTCGATCAGCGCGTGCGACGCGTAGCGCTGCTCGTTGGCGCGGTCGATGCGCTTCTCGGTCCACACGTACAGCATAAAGGCGATGGTGACCAGAAACAGGGCGCTGATGCACGCCCAGAGGATGCTGACGAATTGCGCGGGTTGGCGGAATGCTGGCAACATCGGAGCAGAGGGGGACGACGGCATCGCGCATCCCGAAAAAAATGAGTGTGAGGAAGTATATTGCCTGTTCTCATGACCACGGGTGGGCAGTGCAATCGAACGCAGCTTAATCGGTGCAACCGCGCGGTAAAACAACGCGACTTCACCAGAATCGACAGCGCGCACTATAATATCCGCTCGCTGGTCACGCTCCGCCCATTGCCGTCAGCTTAACCCCGTCAGCTCAACCGGATTTCTCATCTATGCAATACGTGTCTACCCGCGCAGCACAATCTTCGGCTGCTTCGTCGAATTCCCAACAATTTTCGGATATTCTGCTCGGCGGCCTGGCCACCGACGGCGGCCTGTTCCTGCCTGCCGAATATCCGCAAGTGACCGGCGCCGAGCTCGACGCCTGGCGCCAGCTGTCGTACGCGGATCTGGCGTTCGAGATCCTGCGCAAATTCGCCACCGACATTCCCGAAGCCGACCTGCGCGCGCTGACCGCCAAGACTTACACGACCGAGGTGTACCGCAACGCCCGTCCCGATGAGGATGCCAGCCAGATCACGCCGCTGCGCGTGCTGGAAGAGAACGTCGATGGCGTCCAGGGCACGCGGCTGATCCTGCAAGCGCTGTCGAACGGCCCCACGCTGGCGTTCAAGGACATGGCCATGCAACTGCTGGGCAACCTGTTCGAATATGCGCTGGCCAAACAGAACGCCGAGCTCAACATTTTCGGCGCCACGTCGGGCGACACGGGCAGCGCGGCCGAATACGCAATGCGCGGCAAGCGCGGCATCCGCGTGTTCATGCTGTCGCCGCATGAAAAAATGAGCGCGTTCCAGACTGCCCAGATGTTCAGCCTGCAGGACCCGAACATTTTCAATATCGCCATCGAAGGCGTGTTCGACGACGCCCAGGACATGGTGAAAGCCGTCTCCAACGATTTGGCGTTCAAGGCGCAGCACAAGATCGGCACCGTCAATTCGATCAACTGGGCGCGCGTGGTGGCGCAGGTCGTGTACTACTTCCGCGGCTACCTGGCCGCCACCACGTCGAACGACCAGCAAGTGTCGTTCACTGTGCCGTCGGGTAATTTCGGCAATATCTGCGCCGGCCACATCGCCCGCATGATGGGCTTGCCAATTGCAAAACTGGTGGCCGCCACCAACGAAAACGATGTGCTCGACGAATTTTTCCGCACTGGCGTGTACCGCGTGCGCAAGTCGTCCGAGACGTACCACACCAGCAGCCCGTCGATGGACATCTCCAAGGCGTCCAACTTCGAACGCTTCGTGTACGAACTGACGGGCCGCGACGGCGAACGCACCCGCGCCCTGTTCCACAAGGTGGAGACCGAGGGCGGCTTCGACCTGTCCGGCAAGCCGGGCAGCGACGGCGACGAGTTCAAGCTGGTTGCCAAGTACGGCTTCAAGTCGGGCAAATCGACCCATGACGACCGCCTGGACACCATCCGCGACGTGGCCGACGATTACGGCATCGTGATCGATACCCACACGGCCGACGGCATCAAGGTCGCGCGCGAACACCTGGAGCCGGGCGTGCCGATGATCGTGCTGGAAACCGCGCTGGCCGCCAAGTTCAACGAAACCATCCTCGACGCGCTGGGCCAGGATGCCGAGCGTCCCGCCGGCTTCGAGAACATCGAAGACCTGCCGCAGAAATTCGCGGTCATGCAGGCCGACGTGGAGGCGATGAAAGCCTACATCGCCGCCCATACCGGCCTGTGAGCATCGTGCGATGAGCGCAGCAGTGCAGAACTCGACCCCCACCCCGAAACCGATGCTCACCATGGCCGAGGCCCTGGCGCAGATGCTGGCCGCCGCGCGCGCCGTGCCTGACGTCGAGCTGCTGTCCACGCTCGAAGCGAACGGCCGCGTGCTGGCGCAGGCGCAGGTCGCCGCCATGAACGTGCCGGGCCAGGACAATACGCAGATGGACGGCTACGCCGTGCGCGCGGCCGATTGCGCCGTGGGCGCGGCCGCGCTGCCCGCGCGGTTGCCGGTTTCCCAGCGCATCCCGGCCGGCCACGTGGGCCAGCCCTTGCAGCCCGGCACCGCCGCCCGCATCTTCACGGGCGCCCTGATACCCGCCGGCGCCGATGCCGTCGTGATGCAGGAGCAATGCGAACTCGCCGACGGCGTGGTCACCGTGCGCCACGCACCCGAACCCGGCGAATGGATACGCCGCGCCGGCGAGGATATCCGCGAGGGCAGCGTGATCCTGCCTGCCGGCACCCGCCTGCGCAGCCAGGAGCTGGGCCTGGCCGCCTCGGTCGGCCTGGCGCAGCTGCCGGTGCGGCGCAAGCTGCGCGTGGCCGTGTTCTTCACGGGCGACGAGCTGACCATGCCGGGCGAGCCGCTGGCGCCGGGCGCGATCTACAATTCGAACCGTTTCACCTTGCGCGCGCTGCTGGAAAACCTCGGCTGCGACATCACCGACTTCGGCATCGTGCCCGATGCGCTGGACGCCACCCGCGCCGTGCTGCGCGAGTCGGCCCGGGGCCATGACCTGATCATCACGTCGGGCGGCGTGTCGGTGGGCGAGGAAGACCATATCAAGCCGGCCGTGGAAGCGGAAGGCCGGCTCGCCATGTGGCAGATCGCCATCAAGCCGGGCAAGCCGCTGGCGTTTGGCGAGGTGGGCCCGGCGTTTTTCGTGGGCCTGCCCGGCAATCCGGTGTCGAGCTTTATCACCTTTCTGATGTTCGTGCGGCCGTTCATCCTGCGCCTGCAGGGCGTGACGGGCCCGGTGGCGCCGCGGGCGTTTGCCATGCGCGCCGATTTCAACCTGCCCAAGGCCGACCGCCGCAATGAGTTTTTGCGCGCGCGCATCAACGAGCAAGGGGGGCTGGAACCGTTCCGCAACCAGAGCTCGGGCGTGCTCACGTCCACCGTGTGGGGCGACGGCGTGATCGACAATCCCCCCGGCCGGACCATTGCCGAAGGCGACATGGTCCGTTTCATTCCATTTAGCGAGTTGATGTACTGATGGCTGTTACCGTAAAATTTTTTGCCAGCGTGCGCGAGGCCGTGGGCGCTTCCACCGAAGCGCTGGACCTGCCGGCCGGCGTGACCACCGTGGGCGCGTTGCGCGCGCACCTGGCCGCGCGCGGCGGCGCCTGGCGCGATGCGCTTGCCAGCCCCGCACTGCGCATGGCCTGCAACCAGGTCATGTGCGATGCCGGCACCGTGGTGACCGACGGCGCCGAAGTGGCGTTTTTCCCGCCCGTGACCGGCGGCTGACGGTGCTCGCGTGCGGCCGTCGCACGCTTTAGCGCCCGGGCGCTCGGGTGTTCAGGGGCGACGGCTTGCCGGCCTTGCGGGCCGGGGCGATGCTGTCGCACGCCGCGCACGGCATCGCCAGCCGGTACCGGCGCCAGTGGCCGTACGTAAAAATCCCGGCGGCCGCCAGCGCCCACAAGGCCGCGCTGGCGTAATCGTCGCGCGTGGCTGCACCCTTGAACCATTCCACGGCGGCCAGGATCGCCCATAGCGGCGCTGCCGCCAGCAGGTAGCGTTTCAGCCAGAATAATGCGCCCATAGCATCTCCTTTTGTTGTGAAGTGATCGACACCCATGCAGCCTAGTTTGCTACCTTTTCGCGTCGCCGTCATCGGTGGCGGCCCCGCCGGCCTGATGGCCGCCCAAACCCTGGCGCAGGGCGGCGCCCGCGTCGACGTCTACGACGCCATGGCGTCGGTGGGCCGCAAATTCCTGCTGGCCGGGCGCGGCGGCATGAACATCACCCATGCCGAACCGTATGCGGACTTCGTCACGCGCTACGGCACGGCCGGCGGCGCTCGGGGTCCCTTGCGTCCCATGCTCGACGCGTTCGGTCCCGACGACGTGCGCGCCTGGGTGCACGGCCTGGGCGTGGAAACGTTCGTGGGCACGTCCAGCCGGGTGTTTCCGACCGATATGAAGGCCGCGCCGCTGCTGCGCGCCTGGCTGCACCGCCTGCGCGAGCACGGCGTGCGCTTCCACATGCGCCACCGGTGGACCGGATGGGGCGGCGACGGCGCGCTGGCGTTCGCCAGCCCGGACGGCGACGTGCTGGTGCGGGCGGATGCCGTGGTGCTGGCCCTGGGCGGCGGCAGCTGGGCGCGGCTGGGGTCGGACGGCGCCTGGATTCCGTTGCTGGCGCAACGCGGCGTGGACGTCGCTCCCCTGGTTCCGGCCAACTGCGGCTTCGACGTCGATTGGAGCGCGCATTTCAGCAGCCGCCACGCGGGCCAGCCCTTGACGACGGTCGCCATCGCGTCCACCGGGGCGGACGGGCAGCAGCTGCGCAAGCAGGGCCAGTTCGTGGTCACGGCCGGCGGGGTGGAAGGCAGCCTGATCTACGCGC
>JBEVMD010000169.1:0-13630 GCA_040508835.1 Duganella sp.
AGCCTGCGCTTTTGGGCGCAGGCAAAAACCACTTCAGGGTAGAGAGAAATACGGGTTCAGTGTAGGCCGCACATCGGCGGTCGGCCGAATTTCTTACAAATACTTACGGTCGTGAACGTGGGGGATACACCCGATACAAAACGTCAAAATGGACGTTTCACCAATTGGGCATTGGTCTACTTCACATGTCAACGCGGCCCGTTGTAAAACCCGGTAAAGGACTAAATGATTTCGCAGGGGCTACTACGTTTGCTCGAAATCAGGTTTATACTCGTTCCATGCAGGCGGCTTTTCTCTCTCTCTTTCGGGTGAAACATGGGCAAGAAACTCAACAACTCCGGACTGGTCGGTTTGGGCGTGGTAGCGGGCGTGGCGCTGTCGCTGCAATTTTCCGCGATGGCGCAAAAGCCGGCGGAACCGCCGCTGCCGCTGGAAGAGCTGCGCCAGCTGGCCGACGTTTTCGGCCTCATCAAATCCGAGTACGTGGAACCGGTCGAAGACAAGAAACTGCTGACCGAAGCGATTGCCGGCATGGTGGCGTCGCTCGATCCGCACTCGGCCTACCTCGACAAAAAAGCATACGAAGAATTGCGCGAAGGTTCGCAAGGCAAGTTCGTGGGCCTCGGCATCGAGATCGGCGCCAGCGAGGACGGCTACATCAAGATCGTCGCCCCCATCGAAGATTCGCCGGCCTGGCGCGCGGGCATCAAGCCGGGCGACCTGATCAGCCGTCTCGACAACGTGCCCGTCAAGGGCATGAACCTCGACGAATCGGTCAAGCTGATGCGCGGCGAGCCGCACTCGAAGGTGGCGATGACGGTGCTGCGCAAGGGCGAGAACGAGCCGCTGGTGTTCAACATCACGCGCGAGGAAATCGTCCAGAAAAGCGTCAAAGGCAAGCTGATCGAACCGGGCTATGCCTGGCTGCGCATTGCGCAGTTCCAGGAACCGACCGTGGACGACATGGCTGCCAAGATTGCCGAACTGTATAAACAGGACCCGCATATCAAGGGCCTGGTGCTGGACTTGCGCAACGACCCCGGCGGCGTGCTGCAAGGCGCGATCGGCGTCGCGGCGGCCTTCCTGCCGAAGAACGAAGCCATCGTCTCCACCAATGGCCAGTTGCCGCAGCAGAAAACCGTGTACTACGGCCGCCCCGAGTTTTACCAGATGCAGGCCGACAGCGACGCGCTGGCCAGGCTGCCGGACGCCATCAAGCAGGTGCCGATGGTAGTGCTGGTCAACACCGGTTCCGCGTCGGCGTCCGAGATCGTGGCCGGCGCCCTGCAGGACTACCAGCGCGCGGAAATCATGGGTACGCAAACCTTCGGCAAGGGCTCGGTGCAGACCATCCGCCAGCTGACGGCGGACACTGCCGTCAAGCTGACCACGGCGCGCTACTACACGCCGCATGGCCGCTCGATCCAGGCCAAGGGCATCACGCCCGACCTGCTGGTCGACGAGTACGCCGACGGCGACGGCATCAATGCATTGCGCACGCGCGAAGCGGACCTGGCCAAGCACCTCAGTAACGACCGCGAGAAAGAAGCAAACCAGGACAAACGCGACGAGCTCGAGGAACAGCTGCGCATGCTGGCGCTGGAAAAGAAACGCAAGCCGCTCGAGTACGGCAGCAGCGACGATTTCCAGCTGGCGCAAGCGCTGAACCGCCTGAAGGGCAAGCCAGTCCAGTTCGCTAAACCCGAGACCACCGTGGTGCAGGCCAATCTCGGCAAATAAGCGTCCGCTTCGACCAGGGCTGCGGCGCCTCCGGGGCGCCGTTTTTATTTGCGCCGAACGGGCAGTCATTGTGTAGAATTTGCTCCACTATTGGCGCTTGCCATTGCCTAATTTGAAAGCTTAACCATGAAACAAGCAGTCATCAGCGGGACCGGCCTGTTTACGCCGTCGCAGTCGATCTCGAACGAAGAGCTGGTCGACAGTTTTAACGCCTACGTGGCGCAGTTCAACGCCGACCACGCTGCCGCCATCGAGGCCGGCACCATCACGGCGCTGGAACCGTCGAGCGTGGCGTTCATTGAAAAGGCGTCCGGCATCAAGGCCCGCTTCGTGATGGAAAAAGCGGGCATCCTCGACCCGCAGCGCATGGTCTCGCACATTGCCGAGCGTGCCGACGAGGACCTGTCGCTGCAGGCGGAAATCTGCGTGGCTGCCGCGCACCAGGCGCTCGACCGCGCCGGCCGCACCCCGGCCGACATCGACATGGTGCTGGTGGCCTGCTCGAACATGCAGCGCGGCTATCCGGCCATGGCCGTGGAAGTGCAGGCCGCGCTGGGCATCGACGGCTACGGCTTCGACATGAATGTGGCGTGCTCGTCGGCCACCTTCGGCATCCAGCAGGCCGTGGCGGCCGTGCAAAGCGGCCAGGCCCGCGCGGTCCTGGTGCTAAACCCGGAAATCACCAGCGGCCACCTGAACTGGCGCGACCGCGACAGCCATTTCATCTTTGGCGACGCTTGCACCGCCGTGGTGGTGGAACTGGCCGAGACCGCCAAGGGTGCGCACCGCTGGGAAATTCTCGACACCAAGCTGAAAACCAGTTTCTCGAACAACATCCGCAACAACTTCGGCTTCCTCAACCGCTTCGACGAAGCGGGCGTGGGCCAGCCCGATAAACTGTTCCGCCAGCAAGGCCGCAAGGTGTTCAAGGACGTGTGCCCGATGGCGGCCGAGATGATCAAGGACACCATCGCCCATGCCGGCTTTGCCGTGCCCGATGTCAGCCGCTACTGGCTGCACCAGGCTAATCTCAACATGAACCTGCTGATCAGCCGCATGGTGCTGGGCCGCGACGCCGAGCCGGGCGAAGCGCCGGTGATCCTGGACACCTACGCCAACACGTCGTCGGCCGGTTCCGTGATCGCCTTCCACAAGTATTCCGATGACATGGCGCCCGGCCAGATCGGCGTGCTGTGCTCGTTCGGCGCCGGTTATTCGATCGGCTGCGTGGTGCTGCGCAAACTCTGAGCGGCCGAGGCGTTAGCCGAAGTTTCAATAAATTAGCGGTGGGTTTGCATTTTTTGCCAGCAATTGCGGCGTGCTGTGCTACTCTTTGGTTTTATCCGACCATTGCCAGAGGAGCCACGCCCGCATGCCCCACAACATCAGCCTGATTACCACCATCGCAGCCGCACTGGGTTTTGGCCTCGTGCTCGGTTATATAGCAACGCGCTTGAAACTACCGGCGCTAGTGGGATATCTGGCGGCGGGCATCATGCTGGGACCGGCCACACCGGGTTTCGTGGCCGACGCGGCGCTGGCCGGTCAGCTGGCCGAAATCGGCGTGATGCTGATGATGTTCGGCGTGGGCCTGCATTTTTCCCTCGACGACCTGTGGGCGGTGCGCAAGGTGGCGCTGCCCGGCGCCGTGCTGCAGATTGCGGTGGCCACCGGCATGGGCATGGGCCTGGCCCACTTCTGGGGCTGGAGCATCGGCGGCGGCCTCGTATTCGGCCTGGCGCTGTCCGTGGCCAGCACCGTGGTGCTGCTGCGCGCGCTCGAGGAGCGCGGCATCCTCGACAGTTTTAACGGCCGCATCGCGGTCGGCTGGCTGGTCGTCGAAGACCTGGTCACCGTCATGGTGCTGGTGCTGTTGCCGGCCGTGGCCGGTTCGCTGGGCGGCACCGCCATGGACGCCCACGGCGTGGCCGTGCCCGCTGGCGAGGTGGACCTGTGGAGCACGCTGGCCATCACGCTGGGCAAGGTCGCTGCCTTCATCGCGCTGATGCTGGTGGTCGGCCGCAAGCTGTTCCCGTGGATCCTGTGGCAGGTGGCCCGTACCGGTTCGCGCGAGCTGTTTACGCTGTGCGTGATTGCCGCTGCGGTCGGGATTGCCTACGGCAGCACCCATTTCTTTGGCGTCTCGTTTGCGCTGGGCGCGTTCTTTGCCGGCATGGTGCTGCGCGAATCGGAACTGGCGCACCGCGCCGCGCAGGAATCGCTGCCGCTGCGCGATGCGTTTGCCGTGCTGTTCTTTGTCTCGGTAGGCATGCTGTTCGAGCCATCCATCGTCACCGAGCAGCCGTTAAAACTGCTGGCAGTCGTGGCGATCATCGTGTTCGGCAAGTCGGTCGCGGCGTTCGTGCTGGTGGTCCTGCTGCGCTACCCGGCCAAGACGGCGCTGATGGTGTCGGCCAGCCTGGCGCAGATCGGCGAGTTCTCGTTCATCCTGGCCGCGCTGGGCATGTCGCTGGGGCTGATGCCGGCCGAAGGGCAAAGCCTGATCCTGGCAGGCGCCATCATTTCCATCGCCCTCAACCCGGTGGTATTCAGCGCAACCAAGCCGCTGGAACGCTGGCTCACGCGCGAAGGTTCGATGGTGTCCAATTTCGAGCGCGCAGCCGATCCGCTGGCCGAGCTGCCGATGTCGGTGCCGCATGAACATCTCGACGGCCAGATCGTGCTGGTCGGTTACGGCCGGGTGGGCCGCCGGATTGCCGAAGTGCTGCTCAAGCACAGCATCCCGTTCGTGGTGGCCGAGCAAAACCGCGAAGTGGTGGACCAGCTGCGCCGCAAGGGCATCCATGCCGTGGCCGGCAATGCCGGTGAACCGGCCGTGCTGATCCAGGCCCACGTGGCGCGCGCCAGCATGCTGGTGATCGCCACGCCCGACACCTTCCACGTGCGGGCCATGGTGGAAACGGCGCGCCTGCTCAATCCCAACATCAAGACCGTGGTGCGCACCCACAGCGATGAGGAAGCGGAACTGCTGCGCACGGAATTGCCGGCCAAGATCTTCATGGGCGAAGAGGAACTGGCCAATGGCATGACCGAATTCGTGATCAAGAATTTCGAGCGCAAGACGGGCGGCGGCGGTCACTGACGCGGCGCCGGCCGCCCGCGCCCCTCCAAAGAGTAGCGCCCCGCCCGCGCCGGCGGGGGACGCCCATCTCGCCTGCTGCGCGCTAGAATGCGCAAGCTTGCCGTACGACTAGAAGAGGTTATTCCAGCCAAAATTTTGTATCGGTTAAGTGCTGCGCTTGTGTTCTGCCACCCTTTGCCGTACGCTGGAAAAATGATGCGATTTCTTCTGCTTTTGTTGCTTGGTACAGGCGCCCCGCTGGCGATGGCGCAAGCACCGAAGCCCGACCTGCCCAAACTCGAGGTGGCGGTCAACCGGGTAGATGTCGATGGGCAACATCTGTACGAAATCGACGCCACCGGCACGGTGGCCGCACCGCTGCCACGCGTGTGGCGCATCCTCACCAACTACGAGCGCATGACGGAATTCGTGCCCGACCTGGAATCGACCAAGGTGCTTTCGCGCAATGGCAACGATGTGATGATCGAGCAATTCGGGGTGGCCCGGCTGCTGTTCATGACCCGTCCCATCCATCTGATCGTGCGCGCCAACGAACAGCCGATGTCGGCCATCGATATCTCGCTGGTGTCGGGCGACATGAAGCGCTACGAAGCGCGGTGGGAATTGATACCGGTGCCGGAGACAGGCGGCACCCGGTTGATTTACAAGGGCCGCATGATGCCCAATTTCTACGTGCCCAGCCTGTTCGGCTCGAAGATGATCCACAACGACGTCGAACACATGCTGCGCGCAGTCCTGACGCGCCTGGACCGGCGCGACGACCGCCAGCCATCGGTCAACCCGGTGCTGATGCCGCCGGCGCCGGCGAACGCGCCTGCCGCCGTTCCGGCCAGGTAAGGCTACGACAGATAGGTTTGCGGGTCGCGCAGCTCGGCGAAGTTTTCCAGGCTGCCGATTTTGACCAGCACCGGATTGAGGCTGGCGTTGCTTTGCATGGCGCGCCAGGCAAACAGCCATTCCTGTTCCTGCGCTTCGGCCGCGGTCTTGGTGAACGCCAGGCCCAGCGCGGCGCGCACGCCGTATTCCACCACGCCATCGATACCGGCCCAGTTGGGCAGCGTGCGCTGCACCGCGCGGTGCAGACGCTCGCCGAATTCCTCGGTGTTATGGATCACCAGGCAGCTATCGGCCGAAAACAGTTCGAACAGCTTGGGGTCCCACGCCTGCGACAGGCTCAGGGTGAGGCAATGGGAGGCGGGACGCAGGATGAACTGGCCCTGGGTCAGCGCCAGTTCCAGGTCTTCGCGCACGCCGTAGCGGTACAGGGTCGGAGGGCGTTGGTAGTCATGCATGGGAGTACTCGATTCTTGACGGGTTATTTATGTGCCTCGGTAGGCGCATTGGGTTCGCGCCGCACGTGGCGATGCGAGCGCATCGCGGCCGAGGCGATGAAAATTTCGCGCAGCAGGTAGCAGAAACTGCCGATCAGGCAAAACACTGAAAACACGAACATGCCGGCAATGTATTTTTCCAGCGAAATGTTGGTGATATCGCCCAGGAACAGCATGGCAATCACCAGGCACACCATCAGCCCGCACGCGGTGGACAGCGCAATCGAATAATTGATCAGGTGCGAGCGTCGGTACAGCAGGTCGAGCTCGTTGATGTAGACATTGCTGTAGGCGATATCGAGCCGGTCTTCCAGCACGCGCGAGCGGTCGATGATGCGCGCCAGGCGGTTGGTGAGCACGATCAGGTTGGTGCACACGCCCGATAGCAGGAACACCGGCGCGATGGCCAGCTGGATGATGTGGCCGATGTCGCCGATCTGAATATTCATGAATGCGTTTAAGCTGGAAATAATGCTGCCTCGTGGGGCCGGCCTTGCCGTTCAGACCATAGTGTAGCAGTCCCGCGCGCCGCCGGACGAACTTTGCAGCGGCCAGGCATGGTGCGGTGCGCTGACTGCGGTCCCGCCGCACGGTTACGCAAAGTTCCCGGTCCGCCAGAATTGCTCGGTGGCAGCCACCAGCGCGCGCGCGATGCCGGTTTCCATGGCGCCATGGCCGGCGTCCGGAATCATGCGCATGAGGGAACCGGGCCATGCCTGCTGCAGGCGCCAGGCCGACAGCGGCGGGCAGATCACGTCGTACCGGCCTTGCACGATCACGGCCGGCAAATGGGCGATGCGGCCCACGTTACGCACCAGCTGGTCGTCGCTGAAGAAACCGAGGTGGGCCATGTAATGCGATTCGAGCCGGCCCACGCCCAGGTCGAGCGCATCGTTGGGGGCGTCTTCCGGTTGCGGCAGCAGGAACACGCGGCGGCCCTCGAAGCGGCTCCAGGCGCGCACGGCCGGCCAGTGCACGGCCGGATCGTCGCTCATGATGCGGCGCACGTAGGCCTGCAGCAGGTCGGCGCGCTCGACGGCGGGGATGGGCGCCACGAACTCCGCGTACAGCTCCGGGTAAAACCACTGCACGCCGTGGATGAACCAGTCGATCTCCGGCTGGGTGCACAAGAAAATGCCGCGCAACACGAAACCGAGGCAACGCTCGGGGTGGGCCTGACCGTAGGCCAGCGCCAGCGTGGAACCCCAGGAGCCGCCGAACACCAGCCACTGTTCGATCTCGAATTGACGGCGCAGACGCTCGATGTCGTCGAGCAGCAGCTGCGTGGTGTTGTGGCGGCACTCGCCCACGGGCGTGGACTTGCCGGCGCCGCGCTGGTCGAACAGGATCACCCGGTAGCGCTCGGGATCGAAAAAGCGCCGGTGCTGGGGCGACAGGCCGGCGCCGGGGCCGCCGTGCAGGAAGATCACGGGAATGCCGTTCGGGTTGCCCACCTCTTCCCAGTAGATGGTGTGCAGGTCGTCGACTGCCAGCATGCCGTGACGCAGCGGTTCGATGGGCGGAAACAGCGGGGTATGAGAGTCGAACATGGCTATCCTTTGCACGGTGATAGCAGATTGTACGAAAAAAAACCGGGATCGCGAACGATCCCGGCTTCGATGATCAGGCTGTCCGCAAACCGTCAGGACATGTGCTGGCCGCCGTTGATGGCGATGTTGGCGCCGGTGACAAAAGCTGCCTCGTCCGATGACAGGTAGGCCACCAGGCCCGCCACTTCTTCCGGTTTGCCCAGGCGGCCCATGGGGATCTGCGGCACGATTTTGGTTTCCAGCACCTCGGTCGGGATTTCCATCACCATCTGGGTGCCGATGTAGCCGGGCGAGATGGTGTTGACGGTCACGCCCTTGCGCGCCACTTCCAGCGCCAGCGCCTTGGTGAAGCCATGCATGCCGGCCTTGGCGGCCGAATAGTTGGTCTGGCCGAACGCGCCCTTCTGGCCGTTGACGGACGAAATATTGATGATGCGGCCCCAGCCGCGATCCACCATGCCATCGCACACGGGCTTGGTCATATTGAAGATGGAGTCGAGATTGGTGGCCATGACGGCATCCCAGTTCGGCTTGTCCATTTTCTTGAAGGTCATGTCGCGCGTGATGCCGGCGTTATTGACCAGCACGTCGATCGGGCCGATATCTTTTTCGATGGCAGCCACGCAGGCCTGGGCCGAATCGTAGTCCGCCACATCGCACGGATAGGCGCGGAAATTGTAGCCCTGGTCGCGGGTGGTTGCCAGCCATTGCTCGACCTTGGTGTTACCGGGCGAATACGTGGTCACCACGCAATAGCCCAGCGCCGACAACTTGAAGCACACGGCTTCGCCCAAACCACCCATACCACCGGTAACCAATGCAACTCGTGCCATTTTATTGTCCCCTCAATTAGTGACTTAAAAGTGCGGACCGCCGCGCACGGCGGACGGTCCGGGTTTGCTCTCTGTTGTTATTGTTGTTTACGCACGCTCGACCGCCAGCGCCACGCCCATGCCGCCGCCGATGCACAGCGAAGCCAGGCCTTTTTTGGCGTCGCGCCGTACCATTTCGTGGAGCAGCGTGACCAGGATGCGCGCACCGGAGGCGCCGATCGGGTGGCCGATGGCAATGGCGCCGCCATTGACGTTGATCTTGCTAGTATCCCAGCCCATTTCCTTGTTCACGGCGACGGCCTGGGCGGCAAATGCTTCGTTCACTTCCAGCAGGTCGAGGTCGTCCGGCGTCCAGCCGGCTTTTTTCAGGCACAGGCGGGTGGCGCTGACCGGGCCCATGCCCATGAAGGCAGGGTCGAGGCCGGACGACGCATAAGCCTTGATCTTGGCCAGCACGGGCAAGCCCAGTTCCTTCGCTTGCGTGGCGGACATCATGATCACGGCGGCAGCGCCGTCGTTCAGGCCCGAGGCGTTGCCGGCAGTCACGCTGCCTTCCTTGTTGAAGGCGGGACGCAGGCCGGCCAGGCCTTCGAGCGTGGAGCCGGGCTTGATGTATTCGTCGGTATCGAACACGATGCTGCCTTTTTTCTGGACGATTTCCAGCGGCAGGATCTCATCCTTGAACTTGCCTTCTTTTTGCGCCGCTTCCGCTTTCAGCTGCGACTGCAGCGCGAATTCGTCCTGTTCGGCGCGCGAAATCTCGTATTTCTTGGCGACGTTTTCAGCGGTCACACCCATGTGGTACTGGTTGTACACGTCCCACAGGCCGTCGACGATCATGGTGTCGACCATTTTGATGTCGCCCATGCGGAAGCCATCGCGCGAACCGGGCATGGCGTGCGGCGCGGCACTCATATTTTCCTGGCCGCCAGCGATGACGATTTGTGCATCGCCGCATTTAATGGCCTGGGCCGCCAGGTGGGTGGCTTTCAAACCGCTGCCGCACACGTGGTTGATGGTGAAACCGGGAATGGTATTGGGCAAGCCGGACTTGATGACGGCCTGGCGCGCCGGGTTCTGGCCAACGCCGGCCGTGAGGACCTGGCCGAGGATGGCTTCGCTGACCAGGTTGGGATCGATGCCGGTTTTGGCCAGCAGCCCCTTGATGACATGGGCGCCCAGGTCGGCAGCGGGGATCTTGGCCAGGCTGCCGCCGAATTTACCTACACCGGTACGGCCAGCGGCCACGATTACAACATCATCCATGTGATTCTCCAATGCGCCGGCCAGGCCGGCATGGTTAGCAAAAGCGAACTTCGATCATACCCCTGCGACGGCCAGGCCGTCGTGGCTTTCGATTGTGCATCGCCGCGAAGAAATGGCGATCGATGGGCAATCGATGGGCACTCGATGGGCACTCGATGGGCAATCAATACGGCCAATGTCAACAGCAGTGATCAACCGGACATTCATCGTAAGCGTCCCATTTCACCCGGCCCTTGATATGGCTCAATTCACCGTCAGACATTTTGAATAAAACATGTCAGTTTGTCACGATAATAATTTGATGCCGTCCAGCGTGGCCGCGCATTGCTCGCGGATCACCTTGACGAAATCGAGCACGTACGCTTTCTGCTTCTGCGCCGGCGGCACCGATACGAACAGATCGCTCCACAAGCCATGCTCGCCGACCGGTTTGGCAATCACGTAATCGTAATCGACGTAGTTCTTGATGGCCCAGTTGGGCAGCGCGGCGATCCCGCGCCGGCTTGCCACCAGCTGCAGCACGGCCACTGTCAGCTCGGCCGTGCGGCGCTCGAAGCGGATGTTTTGCGGCAGCAGCACTTCGCGGATCAGGTCGATCCGCGCTTCCGGCACCGGGTACGTGATCAACGTTTCATCCGTGAAATCCGCCGCCTGCAGGCGACGCTGCGCGGCCAGCCGGTGTTTTTGCGCCATCACCACCAGGATCTCGAAGCGGAACAGGGGGAAGGTGGCAAAGTCCGGTCCGTACGCCGAGCCGATCACCAGGTCGGCGGCGCCGCTGCGCAGCAGCTCGGCCGGCTCGCTGTGGAAACCGGACACCAGGTCGATTTCCACGTCGGGCCAGCGCTTGCGAAACTCGTCCATGACGGGCATCAGCCAGTCGAAGCAGGTATGGCATTCGAGCACCACGCGCAACTGCCCGGTATCGCCCTGGGTCAGGCGCGCCACTTCGCGCTCGGCGGTTTCGATTTCCGGCAGCAGCAAATCGGCCAGCTTGAGCAGGCGGGCGCCGGTGGCCGTAAAGCTGATCGGCACCGATTTGCGCTCGAACAGGGGCCCGCCGTAGCGATCTTCCAGCAACTTGATCTGGTGCGACAGGGCCGACTGGGTCAGGTTGAGCAGCTGGGCGGCCCGTACCAGGCTGCCCGCCGAGCGCAGCGCGCTCAGGGTGCGGAGGTGGCGTATTTCTAACATCTATTAATCTTTTTCATGTGAAACCGCAAAATCTTTCGTTTGGATTATAGACCGGAATGCCGCAAACTTTAGCGCATCAATATGAAATGCTTATGACAACCACCATGACGACCCGAAATCCATTCATCCAGACCCACATCCTCGGCTTTCCCCGCATCGGCGCCGCCCGCGAACTGAAACACGCACTGGAAGCGCACTGGCGCGGCGAGTTGTCCGACACCGCGCTGGAAGCGGTGGGCAGCGACCTGCGCGCGCGCCACTGGGCGCTCCAGCGCGACGCCGGCCTCGACTTCGTCACGGTGGGCGACTTTGCCTTCTACGATCAGGTGGCCAACCACATCCAGCTGCTCGGCTGCGAGCCGGCCCGCTACGGTTTCACGCCCGGCCAATCGCAGCTGAGCCGCTACTTCGCCATGGCCCGCGGTAACGGCCTGGCGGCCGACGGTGGCGCTGGCGCCGCTTGCGGCCATGGCGCTGCTCACGGCCATGACCATGACCACGACACGGCGCATCACGGCGCGGCGCTGGAAATGACCAAGTGGTTCGACACCAACTACCATTACCTGGTGCCGGAATTCACGGCCGACACGGTTTTTTCGCTTGCCTGCGACCGGCTGTTTGCCGACGTGGACCAGGCCCGGGCGCTGGGCCATCCGGTCAAGGCCGTGCTGCTGGGCCCGCTGAGTTTCCTGTGGCTGGGCAAGACCAAAGGCGATCTCGACCGCTCGGCCCTGCTCGAACGCCTGTTGCCGCGCTTGCTGCCGGTCTACGGCGCCGTGCTCGACCGCCTGAAAGCGCAGGGCGTGCAGTGGGTGCAGATCGACGAGCCGATCCTGGGCCTGGACTTGCCCGGCGCCTGGCGCAGCGCATTTGAAACCACGTATTGGCAGCTGAACCAGGTGGGCGTGCCGCTGCTGCTGGCCACCTATTTTTCGCCGCTGGAAGAAAACCTGAGCCTGGCCTGCCGCCTGCCCGTGGCCGGCCTGCACGTGGACGGCGTGCGTGCGCCGCACGAGCTGACCAGCATTGCCGACTGGCTGCCCGTGCATAAAGTGCTGTCGGTGGGCATCGTCGATGGCCGCAACGTGTGGCGCACCGACCTCGACGCGGCGCTGGCCGTGCTGGCGCCGATTGCCGAGAAACGCGCCAGCCCTGGAGCCAACGACGGCGCCGGCAAGCTGTGGCTGTCGGCCTCGTGCTCGCTGCTGCATGTGCCGCTCACGCTGGCCGCCGAGACGGCGCTCGATCCGGCGGTGTATTCGTGGCTGGCGTTTGCCACCGAAAAGCTCGCGGAACTGAACCTGCTGAAACAGGCGCTGGGCGCCGGTGCCGGCAGTATCGACAGCGCCGCCGCCCAGACTCCGGCCTCGGCGTTCGCAACCGCCTGGGCCGCAGCGCGCGCCGCCGTTGCCAGCCGCCGCGCCAGCGCGCGCGTGCACCAGCCGGCCGTGCGCGAACGGCTGGCGGCGCTGGCGCCGGACGCCGACCGCCGCGCCTCGCCCTTCAGCCAGCGCCAGGCGCAGCAGCGCGCGCGCCTGCGGCTGCCCGCGTTTCCCACCACGACCATCGGCTCGTTCCCGCAAACGGCTGCCATCCGCGCCGCGCGTGCGGCGCACCAGCGCGGCGAGCTCGACGCCGCAGCGTACCGCGCTGCAATGCGCGAGGAAATCGCCCACGCCGTGCGGCGCCAGGAAGCCCTCGGCCTCGACGTGCTGGTCCATGGCGAAGCGGAGCGCAACGACATGGTGGAATACTTCGGCGAACAGCTGGCCGGCTTTGCCTTCACCCGGCTGGGCTGGGTGCAATCGTACGGCTCGCGCTGCGTGAAACCGCCCATCATCTTTGGCGACGTCAGCCGTCCAAAACCGATGACGGTGGACTGGACCGCGCACGCCCAGAGCCTGACCACGCTGCCGATGAAAGGCATGCTGACGGGGCCGGTCACGATCCTGCAATGGTCGTTCGTGCGCGACGACCAGCCGCGCGCGCGCACCGCGCTGCAGATCGCACTGGCGATGCGCGACGAGGTGGCCGACCTGGAACACGCCGGCATCGGCATCATCCAGATCGACGAACCGGCCGTGCGCGAAGGCTTGCCGCTGCGCCGCAGCCAGTGGGACGGCTACCTGGACTGGGCCACGCACGCATTCCGCGTGACCGCCGGCGCGGCGGCCGACGGCACCCAGATCCACACCCATATGTGCTACGCCGAGTTCAACGATATCCTGCCGCAGATTGCCGCCATGGATGCGGACGTGATCACGATCGAAACCAGCCGCTCGGACATGGAACTGTTGAACGGCTTCGGCCGGTTCCGCTACCCGAACCAGATCGGCCCGGGCGTGTACGACATCCACTCGCCGCGCGTGCCGGCGCAGGCGGAGATGGTGCGCCTGCTGGACAAGGCCTGCGCGGTGATTCCACCTGCCAACCTGTGGGTCAATCCGGACTGCGGACTGAAAACGCGCGGCTGGGCGGAAACCGAGACGGCCTTGCGCCACATGGTGGCGGCCGCGCATGCGCTGCGCGCGCGCCACGCGGCACCGGGCGCGGCCGCCGCGTAGCGCCGCGCCTGCATGGGAATGACGGGTTCGGCATGCCGGCCCGCCCCCG
>JBEVMD010000170.1:0-8418 GCA_040508835.1 Duganella sp.
TCTATGGTAACAGACGGGCATCTTGCTTCAGGCTAATCCCGAGTAAGGGACTGCGATATTGCCCGGGCAAAAGCGGGGGCGATAGGATCACGGTGCGGAATCAAGGCGTACAAAAACCTGAGGCACAAAACAAAAACGCCAACCTGTGCAGGTCGGCGTTCTCGCATGAATTCTTGGTGGCCCGGGGCGGAATCGAACCACCGACACAAGGATTTTCAATCCTCTGCTCTACCAACTGAGCTACCAGGCCAAGGACCAGAATTATAGCAGGCCCCGTAAAAAGCGCAAGCGGCAATTTCTGTTGCGCACAAACGCTATAATGGTTGGATGAATAAATCCACGTCCCTGTCCGCCGCCTCCGCCGCTTCCACGTTCAGCGCCGAGATCTGCATAGTTGGCAATGGTGCGATTGCCAAGACCACGGCGCTGGGCCTGGCCCAGGCCGGCTTGAGCGTCATCCTGCTCGGACCGCCGGCGCCGGCGATGGGCACGGTGCCGCTGGCCGATGCCGGCTGGGACGCGCGCGTGTACGCGCTCAATCACACGGCCCACCGGCTGCTGGCGTCGCTCAAGGTGTGGGGCGCGCTCGATGCCTCGCGCGTGACGCCCGTCGATGCGATGATCGTGCACGGCGACGGGCCCCGTCCCGGCGGCCTGGCGTTCGACGCCTACGGCGCCCACGCCGATACGCTGGCGTGGATACTGGAAGAACGCAACCTCAATCAGGCGCTCGACGCCGCGCTGCGCTTTGCGCAAAACGTCACCGTCGTCGGCGCTGGCGCCACCGCGCTGCTGCGCGACGACGACGGCGCCACCGTCACGCTGGACGACGGCGGCAGCATTCGCGCGCAGCTGGTGGTGGGCGCCGATGGCGCGCAGTCGTGGGTGCGCGGCCAGTGCGATATCGGCCTCGATTACCGCAGCTACGGCCAGCGCGGCGTGGTGTCCAATTTCGCCTGCGAACAGCCGCACCACGGCGCGGCGCACCAGTGGTTCACGGGCGAGCAGGGCATCGTCGCGCTGCTGCCGCTGGCCGGCAACCAGGTGTCGCTGGTGTGGTCCGCGCCCGACGCGCTGGCCGATACGCTGCGCGCCGAATCGGCGCAGCAGATCGCCGACCGCCTGGCCGTGTACGCGGCCGACAAACTGGGTGCGCTCACGCCGCTGCAGCCGGAGCTGGTGCGCGACTTCCCGCTGCGCCTGATCCGCCCGCACGCGATGACGTCGCCGCGCGTGGCGCTGGTGGGCGACGCCGCCCACGTGGTCCATCCGATGGCCGGCCATGGCATGAACCTGGGCTTTGGCGACGTCGCGCAATTGATCGCGACCCTGAGCGACCGCGAACCGCAGCGCGGCGTGGGCGACCCGCGCGTGCTGGCGCGCTACGAGCGCGCGCGCAAGGAAGACGTGCTCCTGATGCAGGTCGCCACCGACGGCCTGGCGCGCCTGTTCGGCACCGATGTCGAGCCGCTGCGCGTGGCGCGCAATCTCGGTTTGAGCCTGCTCGATAAAATCCCCGCGCTCAAGCGCCGCCTGATCTCGCACGCCATGGGCAAATAAGGTCAGTCCCATCCTGTCATGAAGAAGTTACCGGAGAAGTTATGAGAATGAGTAAGTTTGTATTGGTGATGCTGTCGGCCATGATGGCGTCGTGCGGCAACGCGCAGGATTCGGCGACCAATTCGGCCAAGGCGCCGTCGGAAGAAGATATCCGCAAGCTGGTCGAGCCGCGCCTGGGCGAGGGCGTGAAGGTGGATTCGGTCAAGGCCACGCCGTACGCGGGCCTGTACGAAATCCGCATGGGTAACGACATCCTGTACACGGACAAAACCGGCACCTATATCTTCAACGGCCATGTCTTCAACATCACCACCGGCACCGACCTGACGCGCGAGCGCATCGACGAGCTGACCAAGGTGAAGTTCTCCGACCTGCCGCTGGACAAGGCGCTCAAGACCGTCAAGGGCGACGGCAAACGCGTGATCGCCGTGTTCGAAGACCCGAACTGCGGCTACTGCAAGCAGTTCCGCAAGACGACGCTGACCGAGATCGACAACGTCACCGTCTACACCTTCCTGTACAACATCCTGCGCGAGGACTCGTTCACCAAGTCCGCCGGCGTGTGGTGCGCGGCCGACCGCAACAAGGCGTGGGACGACTGGATGTTGAACGGCAAGGCGCCTGCCGCCGCGCCGGAATCGTGCGCCACGCCCAACCAGGAAATCCTGGCGCTGGGCCGCAAGATCGGCGTGAGCGGCACGCCCACCATCATCTTTACCGACGGTTCCCGTCTGCCTGGTGCGGTAGACACCAAGACGCTGGAAGCGAAGTTCGCAAAAATAAAATAGCAGTCAGCGGTATCCAGAACCATTCCCTCCAGGAGATTTGCATGATCGTTTTGAACATCAACGGCAAGGACGTCCAGGTCGACGCCGATCCATCGACGCCCATCCTGTGGGCGCTGCGCGACAACCTCAATCTGACCGGCACCAAGTTCGGTTGCGGCGCCGCGCTGTGCGGCGCCTGCACCGTGCACCTGGCCGGGGAGCCGGTGCGCTCGTGCGTGATGCCGATTTCCGCCGCCGTGGGCCAGAAGATCACCACCATCGAGGCAATGGCCTCCGACGCCATCGGCAAGGCCGTGCAGGACGCGTGGGTCAAGCTCGACGTGCCGCAATGCGGCTACTGCCAGAGCGGACAAATCATGAGCGCCACCGCGCTCTTGCGCACCAATAAAAAACCGAGCGACGCCGATATCGACAACGCCATGAGCGGCAATATCTGCCGCTGCGGCACTTATCAACGCATACGCGCCGCCATCAAGGACGCCGCCAGCACCATCGCTGTCGTGTAAAGGGGAGGACGTATGCGCATAGAATGGATCAACAAGGACAACGTGGACGCCGCCCTGGCAACCGCACAAGCGCAGGCGCCAGCAGGCGTCTCGCGGCGCGGCTTCATGAAAACCGGCGCGGTGGCCGGCGGTGGCCTGGTGCTGGGCTTTTTCATGCCCGCAGCGGGACGCTACGCCAACGCCCAGCAGCCGGCGGCCAAGGTGTATGAACCGAACGCCTTCCTGCACATCGCCCCCGACAACACGGTAACGGTGCAGGTGAACCGGCTGGAATTCGGCCAGGGCGTGCAGACGTCGATGCCGATGCTGATCGCCGAGGAACTGGACGCCGACTGGTCGACGGTACGCGGCGCGCTGGCGCCGGCCGGCGACCAATATAAAGATCCGGCGTTCGGGATCCAGATCA
This sequence comes from Duganella sp., assembly GCA_040508835.1. Taxonomy (GTDB): domain Bacteria; phylum Pseudomonadota; class Gammaproteobacteria; order Burkholderiales; family Burkholderiaceae_D; genus Rugamonas. Next base: position 3,261 of record JBEVMD010000170.1, read on the forward strand.
CGGGCGGCTCGGGCAGCATCGCCCACTCGTACATCCAGTACCGCGAAATCGGCGCCAAGGCGCGCGCGATGCTGGTGGCTGCCGCTGCCGAACAGTGGCAGGTCCCGGCAGGCCAGGTGAAAGCCGCCAACGGCGTGCTGACCGGACCGTCCGGCCAGACGTCCACGTTCGGCGCGCTGGCCGATGCGGCCATGCGGCAGCCGGTGCCGGCCACCGTCACGCTCAAGGACCCGAAGGACTTCAAGCTCATCGGCCAACCGGTCCGGCGGCTCGACGCCAGGCTCAAAGCCACCGGCACGCAGCAGTTCGGGATGGACTTCAAGGCGCCCGACAGCAAGGTGGCGTTAGTCGCCCGTCCGCCCGTGTTCGGCGCCAAAGTGGGCAAGCTCGACGCCGGCAAGGCCCGGGCGATCAAGGGCGTGCTGGCAGTGCTGGAAGTGAAAACCGACCGTGGCGGCAGCGGCGTGGTGGTGGTGGCCGACGGCTACTGGCCCGCCAAGATGGGCCGCGACGCCCTGGTCATCGACTGGGACACCAGCGCGGTCGACAAGGTGAGCAGCGACCGGCAGCTCAAGGACTTCAAGGCGCTGGCGCAACGGCCGGGCGCTGTCGCGCGCCATGCCGATACGTCGAAACTGGCCGGCGCAGCGAAAAAAATCTCGGCCGTGTACGAGTTCCCGTACCTGGCGCATGCGCCCATGGAGCCGCTCAACTGCGTGGTGGACCTGCGCGCGGACGGCTGCACCGTATGGGCCGGCACCCAGTTCCAGACCGTGGACCAGGGGGCGATTGCCGCCACGGCGGGCCTGAAACCGGAGCAGGTGGTGCTCAACACGATGATGGCCGGCGGCGGCTTCGGACGGCGTGGCGTGCCCACGTCCGACTATCTGGTGGAAGCGGTCAACGTCGCCAAGGCGTGGAAAGCGGCGGGCAAATCGGATCCCGTAAAAGTGATCTGGAGCCGCGAGGACGACATCAAGGGCGGTTACTACCGGCCGTCGCACGTGCACCGCGCCGACATCGGCATGGACGCCAAGGGGACCATCGTGGCGTGGGATCACGTGATCGTCGGGCAGTCGATTGCTGCCGGCACGATGTTCGAGCCGATGATGATCAAGAACGGCGTCGATTCCACCATGGTGGAAGGCATGGGCGAGCCGTACGACGTGCCGCTCAACCTGAGCGCCCATATCGTCCAGGCCAACGTGCCCGTGCTGTGGTGGCGCTCCGTGGGCTCCACCCATACCGCGTATGTGATGGAAACGCTGATCGACGAAGCGGCGCATGCGGCCAGAATGGATCCGGTGGCGTACCGTAAAAAAATCATGGACAAGGACGGCCGGGGCAAGCGCCATGTCGCCGCGCTCGACCTGGCAGTGGCCAAGTCGGGCTACGGCAAAAAGGCTTTGCCGAAAGGCCAGGCGTGGGGCGTGGCCGTGCACGAATCGTTCAATACCGTGGTGGCTTACGTGGTGGTGGCGTCCGTGAAAGATGGTTCGCCCAAGCTGCACCAGGTGACGGCCGGCGTCCATTGCAATACGGCCGTCAATCCCCTCACCATCGAAGCGCAGGTGCAGGGCGCGGCGTTGATGGGCCTGGGCATGACGATTCCGGGCGCCGCCATCACGCTCAAGGACGGCGTGGTGGAGCAGCAGAACTTCAGCGATTATTCGGTGGCGCGCATGACCGACATGCCTGCCATCGCCGTTCATATCGTGCCGTCCGGCGAGGCGCCCACCGGCATGGGCGAACCGGGCCTGCCGCCGTTGGCGCCGGCGTTTGCCAACGCGCTGTTCAAGCTCACGGGCAAGCGGCTGCGCAAGCTGCCGTTCGACCTGGCGTCGGCCTGATCGAAAAAAAGGAAACCGCATGGCGTTGACCGGGATTTTACTGGCGGCGGGACGGGGCAAGCGGTTCGACCCGTCCGGCGTGCAAAACAAGCTGCTGCACATCCTGGCCAGCGGCCCGCATGCGGGCCTGCCCGTGGTGGCGGCCAGCGCGAAGAACATGCTGGCGGCCGTGCCGCGCGTGCTGGCCGTGGTGCGTCCCGGCGACGACCGCGTGGCCGCGCTGCTGGGCGGTCTCGGTTGCGAAGTGCGCGTGAGCGAGGACGCCGATCTGGGCATGGGCGAATCGCTGTTGACCGCCATCGAGCATACGCGTGGCGCGGAAGGCTGGTTGATCGGCCTGGGCGACATGCCGTGGGTGCGGCCCGATACCCTGCGCGCGCTGGCCGCCATGATCGAGCGCGGCGCCCCGGACATACATATTGCTGCGCCCATCTTCGAAGGGCGGCGCGGCAATCCGGTGGCCTTCAGCAGTTATCATTTACCGTTGCTGCTGGCGACGGGGGGCGAGCAGGGCGCGCGCGCCATCGTCAACAGCCATGCCGTGCGCGAACTGGTGGTCGACGATGCGGGCGTGGTGCGCGATGTCGACACGCCTTTCGATTTGCAGGGCGACTTGCCGGCTTAATTCCGAACTACCAGGACCGAGATGAAGAAATCACATAAAAACCCAGGCATCGTCTACACCATCGTCGCCCATGACCTGGCGGCCCACCTGTTCCACGTGACGGTGACGGTGGATGCGCCGGCCGAAACGGGCCAGGTGTTCGCGCTGCCGGCCTGGATTCCGGGCAGTTACATGATCCGCGAATTCTCGCGCAACATCGTGCGCATCCGCGCCGAGTCGGACGGCCAGCCGGTGGAGCTCACCAAGCTCGATAAACACTCGTGGCAGGCGGCGCCCCTGAAGGACCGCGCGGCCGCGCTCACGCTGCACTACGAGGTGTATGCGTGGGACCTGTCGGTGCGCGCCGCGCACCTGGACCAGCGTCACGCCTTCTTCAACGGCACCAGCGTGTTCCTGCGCGTTCTGGGGCAGGAAGCGCAGCCGCACGTGGTGGATATCCAGCGCCCCGGCGACCCGGCGGCCAGCACCTGGCGCGTGGCCACGTCGCTGCCGGAACTCAAGGCCAGGCGCTATGGCTACGGCACGTATATCGCAGCGAACTACGACGAATTGATCGACCACCCGGTGGAGCAGGGCGACTTTGCGCTGGCCACCTTCAAGGCGCACGGCGTGCCGCACGATATCGTGATCACGGGCCGCGTGCCGAACCTGGACCTGAACCGCCTGTGCGCGGATCTGAAACGCATCTGCGAGACGCAGATCGCGTTCTTCGAGCCCAAGGCCAAAAAAGCGCCGATGGACCGCTATGTCTTCATGACCATGGCGGTGGGCGACGGCTACGGCGGGCTGGAACACCGGGCCTCGACGGCGCTGATCTGCAACCGCAGCGACCTGCCCACCACGGCCTCGACCAGCAAGGACATCAGCGACGGCTACCTGCAATACCTGGGCCTGTGCAGCCACGAGTACTTCCATACCTGGAACGTCAAGCGCATCAAGCCGGCCGCGTTTGCGCCGTACAACCTGCAAGTGGAAAACTATTCGCCGCTGCTGTGGCTGTTCGAAGGCTTTACCAGTTACTACGACGACCTGATGCTGGTGCGCGCCGGCCTGATTGCCGAGCCCACGTATTTCAAGCTGCTCGGTAAAACCGTCGGCAGCGTGCTGCGCGGCAGCGGCCGCACCAAGCAGAGCGTGGCCGAGTCCAGTTTCGACGCCTGGGGCAAGTACTACCGCCAGGACGAGAATGCGCCGAACGCCATCATCAGCTATTACACCAAGGGCTCGCTGATCGCGCTGGCCCTGGACCTGAGCATCCGCGCCAAGACGGGCGGCAAGAAGTCGCTCGACGATGTCATGCGGACCTTATGGCAACGTTACGGCCGCGACTTTTACGAAGGCGGCGGCCGCGGCGTCACGCCCGGCGAGGCGGAAGCGCTGTTCGACGAGATCAGCGGCGGACGCTTCAAGCCGTTCTTCGACAAGTACGTGCGCGGCACCGAGGACGTGCCGCTGGCAAAACTGCTGGCGCCGTTCGGCGTCAAATACGTCGATGAACGCAAGTCCGCCAAGCCCAGCCTGGATGCCAACCTGGGCCGCGACGGCAACGACTGCAAGTTGTCGGCCGTGCATGAAAACGGCGCTGCGCACCGGGCCGGCCTGTCAGCCGGCGACCTGCTGGTGGCAGTGGACGGCCTGCGCGTCACGGCCACCAATCTCGATAATTTGCTGGCGCGCTACGCGGTCGGCGCGACAGTGGAAATCCATGCATTCCGCCGCGACGAGCTGATGGTATTCAACGCCGTGTTGCAGGGCGACCGCGTGCCCGGCATTACGCTGGCGCTCGATCCCGTGGCCAAGAAAGCGGCCGGACCGCTGCGACCAAGCGCCGCGCGCTAACGATCACTGCATCAAGGCCGCCATGCAGGGCGGCCATTTTTTTGCGATAGGCACGCCATTTTTCGGCATATTCCCGCCAATATCGGGCGTAAAAACGGAAAAACGGCCTCATTTAATCCGACTTCAGGCGGAAAGAAGGCCACCACTCGCCCCTTCAATGCTGCTATCATGCGAATAATTCTCATTCGCTCGAGCGCGCTCATCATGGCCACTGCACCGATTTCCCGACTCAATATTGCCTCGCGGACGCTCGCTGCCGTCCTCGGCGGTTATGCCTTCACATGGGGCCTGATCGCCTTCGGCATGGCCGCCATGGTGGCCGCCGATATGGAATTCCATGATGCGGAGCACCTGACCGCCATCATCGGCTTCCTGGTTTTTCTCACCATTTTCCTGACCGCTTTTGCCGCCCGCAACATCACGCGGGTGTGGCTGTTCCTGGTTGCCGGCGCTGGCGTCATGACGCTGTGCGCCTCGCTGATCCAGCGCCAAGTGGTGTAACAACGGTAATAACGGAGACTTATATGTTGCAGAATTTCCGCCAGTCGATGGCCTGGGTGCATACCTGGTTCGGCCTGGCACTGGGCTTTGTCCTGATCGTGGTGTTCTTCTTCGGCTCGCTGTCCGTGTTCGACCGCGAGATCGACCGCTGGGCGATTCCCGCGTCGCGCTTTGCCGCGCAACCGATGCCGTCGTTCGACAAGCTGATGCGCCCGGTGTTCGAGGACATGCAGCCGCTGCCCGACGCGCGCGCGTTCACCGCGCCGCTGGTCGACGGTCCGCTGCCCGAGCATTTCGACAAGGTCCGCAGCTGGAGCGCCTACACCACCCACCGCGATCCGGT
>JBEVMD010000187.1:0-8883 GCA_040508835.1 Duganella sp.
GATTAGATGTGCCGGAAGCGATCGCAATGCGATCGAACATGCTGGTGAGATGGACAGTGTCGAAGACGCGGATGTCGTGGGCTTTGACGTCTTCAAGGGCGTCGATGACGGTGGATTGCAGTTTTTTGATGTCCATTAGCTTCTGTATAAATTATGTTGTTCAATATAGTCTAGCACTAGCGGCGGGATAAGCGAATTTGCCTGCTCCCCCCGTTGTAATGCCGCACGTATCTGGGTGGCGGAGATATCCACCGCGAAGTCCTGTGCCAGATACGTCAGACCGTGCGGCGTGTTGCGGATGTTGTCGGGCGTTCCCAGTCGACTGGAAAACGCCTCGGCGACGGCGGCTGGTAGCCCTGCGCCGTCGATGGAAAAACCTGGCCGCGCGGCCACGCAGATATGGGCGTGGTCGAACAGCGCCTGCCAGTCATGCCAGGTGTCGAGCCGCTGCAACTGGTCGGCTCCCATCAGAAACGAGATCGAGGCCTGCGGCCCCAGTTCGGCGCGCACCTGGCGCAAGGTGTCGATGGTGTACGTGGGCTGGCCGCGCGCGGCCCGCTCGATTTCCTGCAGGTCCACCGCCACGTCGAACGGCTGGTTGGCAAAGGCGATGGACACCATCGCGGCGCGCTGTGCGGGCGTGGCCTTGAGGGTGCTTTTCTGCCAGGGCAGGCCGGCGGGCACCACGCGCAACTGGTCCACCTGCAGCAGCTGCGCGAAATACGCGCCCAGCGCCACGTGGCCCAGATGCACCGGATCGTAACTGCCGCCCAGCAGTGCGATCCGCTGTGCGAGGGGCCGGGTCACGCCGCCAGCCAGTCGCGATGCGGCAGGAAGTCGGTGTACAGCGCCGCCTCGGGGCTGCCCGCTTCCGGCTCCCAGCGATAGCGCCATTTGACCACCGGCGGCATCGACATCAGGATCGCTTCGGTGCGCCCGCCGGACTGCAAACCGAACAGCGTGCCGCGGTCGAACACCAGGTTGAATTCCACGTAGCGCCCGCGCCGGTACGCCTGGAAATCGCGTTCGCGCTCGCCGTACGGCGTGTCCTTGCGGCGTTCCAGGATCGGCAGGTAGGCCGCCAGGAAGGCGTCGCCCACGCTGCGCTCCATCGCGAAACACTGGTCGAAACTGCCTTCGTTGACGTCGTCAAAGAAGATGCCGCCCACGCCGCGCGCTTCCTGCCGGTGCTTCAGATAAAAATACTCGTCGCACCACTGCTTGAAGCGCGGGTGCAGGTCGTCGCCGAACGGCGCCAGCGCATCGCGGCACGTCTGGTGGAAGTGCTTTGCGTCCGCCACCACGCCGTAGTAGGGCGTGAGGTCCATGCCGCCGCCGAACCACCATACCGGTTCGCCTTCATTGGTCGTGGTGGAAAAGAACCGCACGTTCATGTGCACCGTGGGCGCATGCGGATTGCGCGGATGGATCACCAGCGACACGCCCATCGCTTGCCACGGCTGGCCGCCCAGGTGCGGGCGCAGCGCGCTGGCCGATGGCGGCAGTTTGGCGCCCATGACGTGCGAGAAATTGACGCCACCGCGTTCGATGACGTTGCCTTCCTCGACCAGGCGCGAAATGCCGCCGCCGCCCTCGGGCCGGTCCCACGCGTCGCGCAGGAACGGCGTGCCGTCCAGCGCTTCAAGCGCGGACACGATGCGCTCCTGCAGGTCGAGCAGCCAGGCCTTGACGGCGGCGGTATCCGGTGCCTGCTGCATCTTAATGCTTCAGACCGCGCCAGCCGATATCGCGCCGGCATTGCATGCCTTCGAACGCGATCTGGTCCACCACTTCGTATGCCTGCTTCTGCGCCAGCTTGATGCTGTCGCCCAGGCCCACGGCGCACAGTACGCGCCCGCCGGTGACCTGCAACTGATTGCCGACGACTGCGGTGCCGGCGTGGAACGTCACCGACTCCGGCGTTTCGGCCGGGATGCCGCTGATGATGGCGCCCTTGAGCGGCGCATCGGGATAACCGGCGGCAGCGAGCACCACGCCCACGGCGGTGCGGCGGTCCCATTCCAGTTCGACCTGGTTCAGGGTGCCGTTGACGGCGTGCTCCATCACGGCCAGCAGGTCGGTTTTCAGGCGCGCCATGATCGGCTGGGTTTCCGGGTCGCCCATGCGGCAGTTGAATTCCAGCGTGCGCGGGTTGCCGTCGGCGTCGATCATCAGGCCGGCGTACAGGAAGCCGGTAAACACGATGCCGTCCTTGGCCATGCCGGCGATGGTCGGGTTGATAATCTCGCGCATCACGCGCGCATGCATGGCGGGCGTGACGATCGGCGCCGGCGAATACGCGCCCATGCCGCCCGTGTTCGGGCCTTCGTCGTTGTCCTTGAGGCGCTTGTGATCCTGGCTGGTGGCCAGCGGCAGCACGTTTTTGCCGTCGCACATGACGATGAAGCTCGCTTCTTCGCCGGCCAGGAATTCCTCGATGACGATGCGCGCGCCGGCGTCGCCGAAGCGGTTATCGGCCAGCATGTCGTCCACCGCGCGGTGGGCTTCGTCCAGCGACAGCGCCACGACCACGCCCTTGCCGGCGGCCAGGCCGTCGGCCTTGATGACGATGGGCGCGCCGTTGGCGTCGATGTAGGCGTGCGCTTGCGCCACGTCCGAGAAAGTCTGGTATTTGGCAGTCGGGATGCCGTGGCGCTGCATGAACGCCTTGGCGAAGTCCTTCGAGGATTCCAGCTGCGCCGCTTCTTTCGACGGTCCGAAAATTTTCAGGCCGCGCGCGCGGAACAGGTTGACGATGCCGCCGGCCAGCGGGGTTTCCGGGCCGACGACCGTCAGGCCGATGTGTTCCTGTTGGACGAAGTTCGCCAGCTCGTGCAGATCGGTGATGTTGACGTTGACCAGGCGCGAGTCGTGGGCGGTGCCGCCATTACCCGGGGCCACGTACACCATCTGGATGCGTTCCGATTGCGCCAGTTTCCAAGCCAGCGCGTGTTCGCGGCCGCCGGAGCCGACTACCAAAATTTTCATAAGTCCTCAGTCTTCAATCAGTGCGTTGGAATACACTTCCTGCACGTCGTCCAGGTTTTCCAGGGCGTCGAGCAGTTTTTGCATCTTGAGCGCGTCGTCGCCGGTGAATACCGTTTCGGTGGCGGGCTTCATGATGATCTCCGCCACTTCGGCCTTGAAGCCGGCCGCCTCCAGCGCATCCTTCACGCCGGCGAAATCGTGCGGTCCGCACAGCACTTCGATGCCGCCTTCTTCGTCGGTGAGCACGTCCTCGGCGCCCGCTTCCAGCGCCGCTTCCATCAACGCGTCTTCGCTGGTGCCCGGCGCGAACAGGAACTGGCCGCAATGCTTGAACATGAACGACACCGAGTTTTCGGTGCCCATGTTGCCGCCGTTCTTGTTGAACGCGTGGCGTACTTCGGCCACCGTGCGCACCCGGTTGTCGGTCATGCAGTCCACGATGATGGCCGCGCCGCCGATGCCATAGCCTTCGTAGCGCACTTCCTCGTAGCTGGCGCCGTCCTCGCCGCCGGTGCCGCGCGTGATCGCGCGTTGCACGTTATCTTTCGGCATATTGGCGTCGGCCGCCTTGTCGATGGCCAGGCGCAGGCGCGGATTGGCCGCGATGTCGCCGCCGCCCATGCGTGCGGCAACGGTGATTTCCTTGATCAGGCGCGTCCAGATCTTGCCCCGTTTGGCATCGGTGGCAGCCTTTTTATGCTTGATGTTGGCCCATTTGCTGTGTCCAGCCATGTTCGGTCTTCCTTTGGCGGTAGTGTCGGTAACGATCGGTTAATGATCGGGTACTGATTCGTAGGGATGCGGTGAGGGCGGTATTCTAGCACAAGAGCCCCCGTCAAAACCGCCCGCAGGGGCGGGGGCAGGGGGCCGCGTGTGGCTTTATCGTACAATCGCGCCATGGACAAAACCATAACGAAAACCATATAAACGGAATAGCTCATGAAAACCCGCATTGCCCTGATTGCGCACGACAAGAAAAAAGACGACATGATCCTGCTGGCCGGCCAGTACCGCGACTTTCTCGCCGGCTGCGACCTGGTGGCCACCGGCACCACGGGCGGGCGCCTGGCCAACGAACTGGGGTTGACGGTGGAGCGCAAGCATTCGGGCCCGTTCGGCGGCGACCTGCAGATCGGCTCGATGCTGGTGCAGGGCGAGATCGACTGCGTGATCTTCCTGCGGGACCCGATGACGCCGCAGCCGCACGAGCCGGACATCAACGCGCTGGTGCGCGCGTGCGACGTCCACAACACGCCGTGCGCCACCAACGTCTCGTCGGCGCACCTGGTGCTGTCGCAGCTGCAGCTGCGCGCTGCGGCCGCGTAAGGCGCGCTACACTGCCCCCATCACATACTGGAGCGTTTATGACCAAGGCAATTCGAATCGGCCGCCACGGCGGCCCGGAAGTAATGGAACTGGTGGACGTGGCACTGGACGCGCCCGGCCCCGGCGAAGCGCAGGTGCGCCATGCAGCCATCGGCCTCAATTTCATCGATGTCTATCACCGCACCGGCCTGTACCCGCAGCCGCTGCCTGCCGGCCTGGGCATGGAAGGCGCGGGCGTGGTCGAGGCGGTGGGCGACGGCGTGACGGCAGTAAAAGTGGGCGACCGCGTGGCCTACGCAGGCGGCCCGATCGGCGCGTATGCGCAGGCACGCAATATGCCGGCGTCAAAGCTGCTGGTGCTGCCCGAGAACATCGGGTTCGAGACGGCCGCCGCCATGATGCTGCAGGGCCTGACGGTGCAATACCTGCTGCACCGCACGGTGGCGCTGAAAGCCGGTGACACCATCGTGTTCCACGCCGCGGCTGGCGGCGTGGGGCTGATCGCGTGCCAGTGGGCCAAGGTGCTGGGCGTTACGCTGATCGGCACCGTGGGTTCCGCCGAGAAGGCCGCGCTGGCCATCGAGCACGGCGCCACCCACGTCATCAACTACAACACCGAGAACTTTACCGACCGCGTGCGCGAGATCACGGGCGGCAAGGGCGTGCGCGCCGTGTACGACTCGATCGGCAAGGACACGTTTATCGCCTCGCTCGACTGCCTGGCGCCGCTGGGCACCATGGTCAGCTTCGGCAACGCGTCCGGCCCGGTGGAATCGTTCGCATTGGCCGAGCTGGCCAAGCGCGGCTCGCTGTACGTCACCCGCCCGTCGATGGCGGCCTATCTGTCCACCCGCGAAGAACTGGAAGCGGCAGCCAAATCGCTGTTCGGCGTAGTGGCCAGCGGCGCAGTCAAGGTCGAGGTACGGCAGCGCTATGCGCTGGCCGACGTGGCCCAGGCCCACCGCGACCTCGAGGCGCGCAAAACCACCGGTTCGTCGATCCTGCTGCCATGATCAAGATGTTCGACGAAGACGAGGCGCGCAAGCGCCAGGAAGCGGAGGACGAGGACGACGGCGACTTTTCGGACATGCTCAGCGAAATGCGGATCCTGCTGCCGGGGGCGCAAATGTTGACCGCGTTCCTGATCATCCTGCCGTTCAACGGCGGTTTCGCCCGCATCGTGCAGTCCGAAAAGCTGGTCTTCCTGGCCACCTTCGTGCTGTCGCTCACCAGCCTGGTGCTGTTGAGTGCGCCGGCGGTGCAGCACCGCATCATGCGGCCGCTGAAGGACCGGGCTCGGTTCAAGCACGTGGCCACCAAGCTGATGGTCACGGGTTCGTGCACGCTGGCGGTAGCGCTGGTGCTGGGCACGGAACTGGTGATCTCGGAGGTGTTCGGTCAGCAGGTGGGGCTGATCACGGCCGGGTCCGTGGCGCTGCTGATCCTGGGCATCTGGTGGTGGATGCCGCGGTACCTGAAAAAGCATGCCGGGGTGTAATGAGTTGTTTAGTACGGAAGCGTACAGAGCAATGGTAGAGCTCACGGTATTCTGATCGCAATGCAAAGCCATTCCGGCTGTTGCCCAGACAGGAGTCCTACCATGAACAAAGACCAAATCGAAGGCAAACTGAAAAACATCGGCGGCAAAATTCAGGAAGGCGTTGGCGATCTGATCGACAGCCCTGAGCAAGAAGCCAAAGGCCTGGCCAAGCAAGGCGAAGGCAAGGTCCAGGAAAAAGTCGGCGACCTGAAAGAAGCCACCAAAATCGCTACCAAGTAATTGTTAGCCACAAAGAAAAAGCGCCTGTGTGCAGACACAGGCGCTTTTTTTATTGGCGGCCGTTACCAGACGGGATCCCCGCCAGCGCGGGGAGGACGGCGCCGCCAGCTTGGTTTTAGTTGAGCTTGCCAGCCGGTTGGCCGGCCACCACGGTATCGACCTTGGGATCGATGGTGATTTCCACCCGGCGCGGCACGCCGCTCTGGCCGGGGAAGCCGGTGAACGCGCTTTGCACCAGGGCCGGCATCACGTGCGGCGTGGCCTGCACGGTGCTGGTGTTTTGCACGGTGACGTCATAGAGCTTCTTGCCGTTGGTGCCATTGATGGTCACGCGCAGCTGGCGCTGGTACTGGTGGCGGATGCGTTCTTCCACGCCGAAGCCGCTGTTAAAGCGGAACGGATCGTAAAACGGGCTGTACGCCCAGCGCGAATAACCCCAGCCGTAACGGCCGTAACCGGGACGGCCCCAGTACGGGCTGCCCCATGGCGAACCCATGAACGGATCTTCGCGCAGCACGCGCACCGGCTGGTCGATGGTTAGGTATTTCATGCCGACCATCAAGGCGGGCTGCTGACCTTCGGCGGCCTGCTGGAAGCCGAGCTTGGTCAATTCGTTGCTGACCAGTACTTGGTAACTGCGATACTCGAGCGTATCGTCGCTGCCGCGCGGCGCTTCGAAGGCATACGTCTTGTCGCGCACATCGGCAGGCCAGGCGTTAAAAGCGGTCACGTCGCTGCGGATGGTGGTGGCACAGCCGGTCAGCAGCATGACAGCGGCAGTCGCCAGTATGGCGAGATATCTCATGGTAAGCCTCATAGTAAGACGGTTGTTCCAGAAGTACAGTCTACGACGCGCGCGTGGACGGCGCTCCATTATTACAGAATGTTACGGCGGCGTGGAAATCAGCAACTTTAGGGGCAAGCACCAAATTCGAACGTCGGCCGGGCGCTGGTGTTGGTAAAATAGACTTTTGCCTAATGCCCCACCCAATCCCATGCGCACAGACAGCAGCCCACTGACGATTTACCGCAAAGATTACACCCCTCCCGCTTTTCTCGTGGATACGGTTGAACTTGGCTTCGATCTGGACCCGGCACGCACGATCGTGGCCAACCGCATCACCATGGTCCGCAACCCGGCCGCGACCCACCAGAACATCGAACTGTACGGCGAGGACATCGAACTGGTGCAGCTGCGCCTGAACGGCAAGGTCTTGGAAGCTGACGCGTACCAGATCGACGGCGTGCTGCTCACGATTAAAAATGCGCCGGAGCACGTGGTGCTGGAAATCGAAACCCTGTGCGCGCCGGTGGATAACACGACGCTGTCGGGCTTGTATGTGTCGAACGGCAACTTCTTCACCCAGTGCGAGGCCGAAGGCTTCCGCCGCATCACGTATTTCCCGGACCGTCCGGACGTGATGGCCAGGTACATGGTGATGCTGCGCGCCGACAAGGCGGCGTACCCGGTGCTGCTGTCCAACGGTAACCTGATCGAAGAGGGCGACCTCGACGACGGTCGTCATTATGCGAAATGGGAAGACCCGTTCAAGAAGCCGTCGTACCTGTTCGCGCTGGTCGCGGCCAAGCTGGTCTGCCAGGAAGAGACCTACACCTTGCAGTCGGGCCGCGACGTGCTGCTGCAGGTGTGGGTGGAAGACGGCAACCTCGACAAGACCGACTACGCCATGCAGTCGCTGAAAAACTCGATCCGCTGGGACGAGGAACGCTTTGGCCTGGAGCTGGACCTGGACCGCTTCATGATCGTGGCCGTGGGCGACTTCAACATGGGCGCCATGGAAAACAAGGGCCTGAACATTTTTAATACCAAGTTCGTGCTGGCCAACCCGCGCGTGGCCACTGACATCGACTACGCCGGCATCGAAGCCGTGGTCGGCCACGAATACTTCCACAACTGGACCGGCAACCGCGTGACGTGCCGCGACTGGTTCCAGCTGTCGCTCAAGGAAGGCCTGACCGTGTTCCGCGACCAGGAATTTTCCGCCGACATGATCGGCAGCGACAGCGGCCGCGCCGTCACCCGCATCGACCAGGTGCGCACGCTGCGCCAGGCCCAGTTCCCCGAGGACGCCGGCCCGATGTCGCACCCGGTGCGGCCCGACTCGTTCGTCGAGATCAATAATTTTTACACCGTGACCGTGTACGAGAAGGGCGCGGAAGTGGTGCGCATGTACCAGACCCTGGTGGGCCGCGACGGCTTCCGCAAGGGCATGGACCTGTACTTCGAGCGCCATGACGGCCAGGCCGTGACCTGCGACGACTTCCGCGCCGCCATGGCCGACGCCAATGGCCGCGACCTGCGCCAGTTCGAGCGCTGGTACAGCCAGGCCGGCACGCCGGTCGTCACCGCGCGCACGCACTACGACGCCGTCAAGCGCCACTTCGACATCATCCTCAGCCAGCGCAGCGCGCAGCCCGACCAGCTGCCGTTCCACATTCCCGTGGCCGTGGGCCTCTTGGGCGCCGACGGCAGCGATCTGCCGTTGACGCTGGACGGCGCCAAGCCGTCGAAAGACAAGCCGACCACCGTCGTGCTGGAACTGACGGAAGAAGAGCAGACTTTCCGCTTCCGCAATATCGACGAACGTCCCACGCCATCGATCCTGCGCGATTTTTCCGCGCCCGTGATGCTGGAATACGACTACACGGACGACGAGCTGCTGCACCTGTTCCGCTACGACAGCGACCCGGTGAACCGCTGGGACGCCGCCCAGCGCACGTTCGTTACCGCGCTGCTGTGGCTCGCGCGCGAAGGGCGGGCCGGCAAG
>JBEVMD010000278.1:0-18425 GCA_040508835.1 Duganella sp.
TGGATAATGTCACCGCCTCGTCGGGCGGCGGCTCGATCCTGCTGAACGGCTACATTCTCAGCACCAACACGCTGGGCAATATCCACGTCAATGGCGGCTTCGGCAAGATCAATATCGACAACCAGTCCGGCTATGCGCTCAAGGTCCAGGATATCAACGCCGGTGACGGCGCCCTGCTGGCGGGCAACACCGGCAAGGTGGAAATCCGCGATACGTCGCCGACGGCGCCGAGCCATGTGCTGTACACCTACACCCCGGAGGCGGGCGTGCAGGAATTCCGTGGCAGCCTGAGCGACACGGCCGACCAACTGGTCAAGGTGACCGGCGTCGGCGGCAACGTCAGCGCCAGCTACCAGCCCACGCTCAACGCGCGCTGGGAATGGACGGAACGCGCCACGCTCAGCCGCAACATCACGTTCCCGGGCGCCACGACCAACGCCAGCAACTGGAAGTTCGATGGCAACGTCAACGATCCATGGACCATGGTCAACTCTGGCGTCGTCATCCAGGCCGATAAAAAGGTGTTCGAGGAAGTCATCACCGGCAAGAACCTGCATGAAACAACGCGCTGGTTCGGTTACGGCGGTTGCGACAAGCGTGGCCAATCGAATTGCAACTATGGCTTCCTGCAGACCAGCGACGACACCAATCCTCCGCGCGGCTGGTGGGAGTACCGCTATGTCGACCGTGCCCAGCTCGACATCACCAGTTCGGTCAAGGCCGACAACGCCATCAAGATCGACTTTTCCGGCAACGCGACCGGCAGTGTCTCGATCAAATCGAACACGTCCGTACAACTGGCCGGACAGATCATCAATCCGAGCGGCACGACCACGATCACCACGGGCGCGGCCTTGACACAGGGCGTGCGCGGCAGTCTGTCCACGCAGGACCTCACCCTGTCCGCAGGGCAGGGCATCGGCACCGCGCAAAAGGCGATCAGCGCCACGCTGGGCACGAACGGCGTATTGAACGCCGCCAGCGGCGCGGAGGGGATCCATCTCGACCTGGCGTCGGGCGCCACCATCGGCACCGTCAAGGCCGGTACCCAGCAGGGGGGCTTGGGCGACGTGCAGATCGCGGCCACCAATTCGCTGCTGGCCCAGAACACCGGTGCGACCAATATCACGGGCAACAACATTACGCTTACGAGCAGCCGTGGCGCCGTAGGCGGCGATGGCGCGCCCATGGTCATCAGCGCCATCGGCAACTCGGGGGTCAACGGCGCGCTTGGCGGTGTCGTCAATGTGCAGGCCCATGAAAACATCGACCTGCGCCAGGTGGGCGGGGACTTGCTGGTCGGGCAGATTGCGTCCAATGGCAACGGCAATGTCAGCATCGACGTGCGCAATGGCACGATTTACGATGCGCGCGGTCAGACTGCGGCCAACACGCTCAGTGAAGCGCAGGTCAAGCAAGTCTGGACCACGCTCAAGCTGACGGAAAAACTTGGTGCTGAAACCGGCAAGGCCACCGATGCGTCGGTGGTGGCTTTCGAACAGCAGGTGCAGCGCGATTACCAGAAGCTGCTCGACCTGCGTGGCCGGGGCGCGATCGACGCCACCGGCGCGCTGGTGCTCGACGCGGTCAATATCGCGTTGCTGCGCCCGCTGGCCGCAGGCGCGAATGGCAGTGCCACCGACGCCCAGGTCGCCGCGTACGCCAACCGCGAATACCAGGCGGCCAATGACGCGCTGGTCGCGGCAGCGGGCGCCGACTGGAAACAGCTGGTTGCCGGCAATAAATTGCGGTTTGCTGCATCAACAGAGCAGATCGCCAGGCTCACCGAGAATGCCATCTGGACCGAAAGTGAACTGTCGTATTCGCTCAACCGCACCGCGCTCGAACCGACCCCCACGCAGCAGGTGGGCGATGCCACCGCCAACATCGTGGGACGCACCATCACCATCGACACCAGCGCTGCCATCGGCAAGCTGGCGCCGTCGGTGGCCGTGTCGCTGCAGGACCTGTCAAATGGCACGTTGACCAATACGCAAAAAGCTGCACTGGGCATGGCCAAGGCGCCGGGCGACATCAAGCTGACCGGCACCGCTGCCAATGGCGCGACGGTGACCTACGATTTCGACCCGACGCGCAACGACGTCGCGCTGACCGGTTTCCTGCTGGCGCAAACGTCGCCGCTGTTTATCGACGCCACCGGCGCCATCAACGTCAACGCCAGGGGCGGCGCCATCTACGTGCAAGGCACGGGCGTGAATCGTGACTTGCACATCGGGCACGTGACCGCAACCGGCGCTGTCAACCTCACCGCGCCGCAAAGCATCGTCGTGGCCACCGATACCGGCAATGTAGCGCTCAAACCGGTGCAAATCGTGGCGGGCGGCGACGTGCGTCTCACGGCCGGCAGCGGCAACCTGGGCACGGCAGTCAATCCGCTCACTTACCAGACCAACGGCGTGCTGCAACTGGCCACGGCCGGACAATCGATTTTCCTGGAAAAACCGGTGGGCGACATGCGCCTGGGCGGTGTGGCGGGCGGCGGCGTGGTACGGCTCGAAGCATCGACCGGCAGCATCCTGGTCAACAACCAGAACAGCGGTCTGACCGTGCGTGGCCATGACGTCGCGTTGATCGCGGCAAAAGACCTGGGCACGGCAAGCAATGCGCTGCGCGTGAGCACCGGCAACGCTGCCATCAATGGCAAGCTCGACGGCACGGCCGGCGGCAACGCCTGGCTGACGTCGCCCAATGCCGGCGATACGATGACCATCGGCACGCTGACCGTCGGTGGCAACCTCGGCCTGGTGGCCACGGGCGACCTGGTGCTGGGCCAGGTCACGTCGCACGGCGGCGTAACCACCGTTTCCGGTGGCGCCACCCGTGTCACCGGCAGCATTGCTGCGGACGACGCGGTGACCATGGAGGCCACGACGGTCGCCCTGGACGCCGGCAGCAGCATTGCCGCAGGCGGCAATGTCGCCATCACGGCCAGCACCGGCGATGCGGTGCTGGCCAACGTAAGCGGCGCCGATGTGGCAATTGCCGCTGCAGGTCGCATCCTGGCGGCGCAATCGGGCCAAAATGTGCTGGCCCATGGCATCTACGGCCAGGGCGGCACGGCCACCCTGGACAGCAGCGGCGCCGTGGGCGGCATTGGCGATAGCGGTGCATTGGGTGTTGCGGGCGTGGCGCTCGGGGTGTCGGCGGACTACCTGACCGCCAAGAGCGCCAATGGCGCGATCGCGCTCGAGTTGTGGCGCGACACGCGCGCAGCGTGGATCGACAGTGCCCATGGTGTGGTGCAGGTTGCTGCACATGGCGCCCTGGATGCATCGCATATTGCCGGCAGCGCGGTGACGCTGGCCGTGGCCGGCGACCTGAGCGCCACGTCCGCGACTGCGACCGCCAGCGACCTTGCCATCGATGCAGGCGGCGAAGTTCGCGTGGATAGGCTGGCGGCTGTCGGCACAGCGCGCGTGCAGTCCGGCACGGCGCTGGACGTCGGCGCCCTGACCGCGGGCGGCGACACCAATATTGCAGCTGGCGGCACGGCCAACCTTGGTACCGTCAACGTCGGCAACGTGGACCACCAGTCGTCGCTGACAGTCACCAGCGGCGATATGCTGACGATACACGAGGCCAACGTTACGGGTGCCGTGGCGGTGCAGGCGGCAGCGGCCGACCTGGGCAGGCTGAACGCCGGCATGGACCTGACGGTGGGTACTGTGGGCAATGCCAAACTGGTGCAAGCGTATGCCGGCGGCCACGCCGACGTGCACGCCAGCGCGGCCAACATCGACAGCCTGACGGCGCGCGGCGACGCGCGCCTGACCACAACCCAGGGCAACCTGATGCTGGAGGTGCTGGAAGCCGGTAGCTTGACCGCGATCGCCAATGGCGACCTGGCGCTGACGCAGGCGACTGTGCACGGCGCGGCCGACGTCAGCGCCACTGGCAATATCTCGGCTGCACAATTTGCCGCGGATGGCGCCACGACCATGCAGGCCGGTGCCATGCTGGCCATCGATCATCTCACCGCTGGCGGCGACACCCGCCTGGCGGCGGGCAGCGATGCAACGTTCGGTACCATTAATGTCGGCAATGCAGCAGCGCCGTCGTCGCTGGCAGCGATCAGCGGCGGCATGCTGACGATCGACCAGGCCGATGCGACCGGTGCCATGACGCTGGCTGCTGCGGCAGCCGACCTGCATACGCTCAACACCGGCCTGGACCTCGCTGTCGTTGTCGCCGCCAATACTGCGCTGGTACAGGCGACCGTGGGCCGCGCCATCGACGTGCAAGCCGGCTCGGCAAGCATCGGCTTGCTGACGGCGGGTGGCGACGCGCGCCTGGCCAGCACCCAGGGCAACCTGGCGGTGGGTACGCTGGACGCCAACACGTTGAGGGCAACCGCCAACGGCGACCTCGCGCTGCAACAAGCAACGGTGCGCGGCGTGGCAATCGTGACCGCCAGCGGCAATATCTCGGCCGGACAATTTGCCGCAGCCGGGATGACAACCATGGTGGCGGATTCGGCGCTGTCCATCGACCACCTCGCCGCTGGCGGCAACGCCAACCTGCAGGCGGGTATGGCGGCAGACATCGGCAACATGACCGTCGACGGCAACGCTGGCGTGCAAACCGGTACGACGCTGTCCATCGACCACCTCGCCGCTGGCGGCAACGCCAATGTGGTCACCGGTACGGCGCTGGCGATCAACAACCTTACCGTGGGCGGTAATGCCTATGCGGCAAGCGGTACGGCGCTGGCGATCAACGACTTGACTGTAAGCGGCAACACCGATGTGGCGACCGGATCAACGCTGAACCTCGGTAATCTGACCGTGGGCGGCGCCA
Source organism: Duganella sp. (assembly GCA_040508835.1). GTDB lineage: Bacteria > Pseudomonadota > Gammaproteobacteria > Burkholderiales > Burkholderiaceae_D > Rugamonas. Next base: position 4,819 of record JBEVMD010000278.1, read on the forward strand.
CCAGCATGGACGCCGGCACGGCACTGGCTGTGGACCGGATCACCGCAGTCGGCGACACCCGCCTTGCGGTCGGTACCACGGCAACACTTGGCACCGTCAATGTCGGCAATATCGCCACGCCATCGGCGCTGGCAGTGACCAGCGGCGACCTGCTGACGATCGGTCAGGCTGACGCGACCGGCATCATGACGCTGCAGGCAGCTGCGGCCGACCTGGGCACGCTCAATGCGGGCCTCGATTTGACGGTAGCAACGGCGGGCAATACCGCCCTGGCGCAAGCCAACGCCGGTGGCTTGGCCGACCTGCACGCCGGCTCAGCCACGATCGGCCACCTGACTGCCCACGGCGACGCGCGCCTGACCACCACCCAGGGCAACCTGGCGGTCGGTACGCTGGACGCCAGCACCCTGGCGGCAACCGTCACTGGCAACCTGGCGCTGACCCAGACCACCGTGCACGGCGCAGCCGATGTCAAGGCCACCGGCAATATCGTGGCCGGACAATTCGGCGCGGATGGCGCCACAGCCATGCAGGCGGATAATGCGCTGACCATCGATACCCTGATCGTTGGCGGCGACGCCAGCCTGCAAGCGGGCGCGACGGCCACGCTCGGTACCGTCAACGTGGGCAATGCTGCCACGCAGTCGTCGCTGGCAGTGACCAGCGGCGACTTGCTGACGATCGGTCAGGCTGACGCGACCGGCATCATGACGCTGCAGGCAGCTGCGGCCGACCTGGGCACGCTCAATGCTGGCCTCGATTTGACGGTGGCAACGGCGGGCAATACCGCCCTGGCGCAAGCCAACGCCGGTGGCTTGGCCGACCTGCACGCCGGCTCAGCCACGATCGGTCACCTGACTGCCCACGGCGACGCGCGCCTGGCCACCACCCAGGGCAACCTGGCGGTCGGTACGCTGGACGCCAGCACCCTGGCGGCAACCGTCAATGGCGACCTGGCGCTGACCCAGGCCACGGTGCACGGCGCAGCCGATGTCAAGGCCACCAGCAATGTCGTGGCCGGACAATTCGCCGCGGATGGCGCCACAGCCATGCAGGCGGATAATGCGCTGACCATCGATACCCTGACCATTGGCGGTGACGCCAGCCTGCAAGCGGGTGCGACGGCCACGCTCGGTACCGTCAACGTGGGCAATGCTGCCACGCTGTCGTCGCTGGCAGTCACCAGCGGCGACCTGCTGACGATCGGTCAGGCTGACGCGACCGGCATCATGACGCTGCAGGCAGCTGCGGCCGACCTGGGCACGCTCAGTGCGGGCCTCGATTTGACGGTGGCAACGGCGGGCAATACCGCCCTGGCGCAAGCCAACGCCGGTGGCTTTGCCGACCTGTACGCCGGCTCAGCCACGATCGGTCACCTGACCGCCCACGGCGACGCACGCCTGACCACCACCCAGGGCAACCTGGCGGTCGGTACGCTGGACGCCAGCACCCTGGCGGCAACCGTCACTGGCGACCTGGCGCTGACCCAGGCCACGGTGCACGGCGCAGCCGATGTCAAGGCCACCGGCAATATCGTGGCCGGACAATTCGCCGCGGATGGCGCCTTAGCCATGCAGGCGGATAATGCGCTGACCATCGATACCCTGACCATTGGCGGTGACGCCAGTGTGCATGCCGGCATGGCGGCGGACATCGATAGCCTGGTCGTTGGCGGCAACGCCCGTGTGACGACCGGTTCAACGCTGGGTATCCGTGATCTGTCCCTGGGCGGTAACGCCAACATGCAGGCCGGCAGTGCGCTGGCGATCAATAGCGCGACTGTTGGCGGTGACGCCAGCATGGGCGCCGGTTCCACGCTCGCCATCGACCAGTTGACCGCAGTCGGCCGCACCAGCCTGCAAGCCGGGACGACCGCCACCCTTGGCACCGTCAACGTGGGCACGGCGGCAACCCGGTCGTCGCTGACAGTGACCAGCGGCGGCGCCCAGGCCATCGGCCAGCTCGGCGCCAGCGGCGATATCTCGCTGCGCGGCTCGGCGCTGGTGCTTGCCCAAGCACAGGCGGGACGCGACATCCAGGTGGTGATGCAGGACAGCGCCCGTGTGAACGGTGTCGCGTTGCGTGCCCGCAGCGTTGCTGCGGCCGCGACCAATGCGGCGCCAGGCGGCGACATTGCTATCGGCGCGCTGGTTTCCGGTGGTGTCACGTCGATCCAGGCACGCGGTGCGCTGGACGTGACGACGCTGACGGCAGTGGGCGGCGCCAGCCTGGACGCCGGCGCCAACGCCACGTTCGGCACGATGACTGTCGGCGACGCCGGTCATGCGGCCGACCTGGTGGTCAATGCCGGCGGTACGGTGTCGGCGCGGGTCGTCGAGGGCGCGCGTGACGTGCTGTTGCACGGCGCGGCGCTGACGCTGGGCGCTGCCACGGCCGCGCACGACCTGGCGTTGCAGGCGGATGCGGGCGACGCCAGCTATAACCGGCTTGGCGCCGGCCGTGACGTCACCGCCATGGCGGCGGGTAATTTGACCGGCGCCAGCGGCAGTGTGCTCACTTCGGCGCGCGATGTACGCCTCAGCGCCGGCAGTTTTATTTTCGACCAGGCCAGTGCGGGCCGCAACATTGCCATCGATCCGGTCGGCAACGTGACCGGCAACGCGCTGCAGGCTGGGGCCAATGTGCTGGTGCGGTCAAGCGGATCGATTGGCGTGGGCAGCATGCGCGCCATCGACACCATCGACCTGTCCGCTGACAAAGGGATCCAGGCCGGTACCTTGCGGGCCGCGTCGCTCAATGCGAGCACTGCTGGCAATCTGACGATGGATGTGGTCGTCGATGCGGGCAAGCTTACCGTCGGCGCCGGTTCGGTCGCAATCAATGTCAGGAGCGGTACACCGCAGTTGGTGTTCGATATGACCGGCTATCGCGGTGGCGTGGCCGACAGCGCCGTCGTGACCATCGATGGTGCAGCCAGCACCGCGTTCCCGCGCTTCATGGCGAAAAACGCCACGCTGACGACGAACGCCGATGTCAATACCTTCGCCAGTGCGTACATCACCGGTACCATGCTGTTTACCAATCCGTCCGGCATGATGTACATGAATAACGTCAACGCAGCATCGGTGCCCGGTTCGCTGCTGCAACTCCTGCAGCCGACGTACGGCTTCCAGCTGGAGCAGGATGGCCTGTACTACGCTACCAATGCCTACGCCACGCAGTACGCGCCGCAGTACCGCCCGATTGCGATCAATCACCAGCAAAGCCGTATCGACAGCGCCATTTTGGCATTGGGCGCCAGCGCGGCCCGGGTGATCGGCACGACCAATGAACGCCTGCGCAACGGCGCCAGCCTGGAAGCGCGCCCCGTGACGGGCCGCCCAACCGCCGAGCCGCAACCGCAGATCGCACCGGATCACGGCGCACCGGCGGTCAACTGGGGCGACGAGGTCACGGCCGGCGTTGCGCAAGGTGTGGCGCAAGGTGTCGCGACCTACGCCATCGAACTCGTGACGAACAACCACGCCCTTCAACCATGATGAAACAGAGCTTTTGTATGACGATATCTTCGCGCCGCCTGCGGGCGCATCCTGCCGCGCGCTTGCGCTGGTCCGCCTATGCCGTGGCGCTGCTGTGCCACACCGGATCCGCGCTGGCGCAGCTGATGCCGGCACAGGTGGATCCGGGCGCGCTGCAGCGCCAGGAAGAGGAGCGCCGCCGCTACCTCAACGAACAAGGCCAGCTGAAGGAACGGCCGGCAACGGTGCTCGATGTACCGGCGCCGGCTGCACCGGCGGCGCCTGCCAGCGGCGTCAGGTTCATGCTGAGCGCCGTCGATTTCGGTCCGAGCAAGCTGCTCACCGAAGCCGAACTGGCGGCGATTGCAGCGCGCTACATCGGACGCGAAGTGGACTTTACTGCGCTCAGCACGCTGGTCGAGGAAATCAACGCCCAGTACCGGTCGCATGGCATCGTCACGGCGCGCGCCGTGATCGGCGCCCAGAAAATCGAACACGGCGTAGTCAAGGTCGACCTGGTCGAGGCGCGCCTCGAACGTATCGACGTGCAGGGCAACGGCTATACGACGGCCGACTACGTGACGGCGGCGTTTGCCGATCAGCAAGGGCAAACGCTTGATACGCATGTGCTCGAAAAGCGCATCCTGCGCTTCAACCGTGGCGGCGACCTGCGCATCGAGGCCAGCCTGCGGCCCGGCGCCAGCGTGGGCGCAACCGACCTGGTACTGAACCTCACCGAGCCGCCTCGCTACCAGACCCGTTTATTCGTCAACAACGAAGGCGCCCGCAGCGTGGGCGCGGTGCAGGCGGGCGTCGATGCCGCGGTCAACGGCCTGTTCGGCATCAACGACCGTCTGTCGCTGTACGTGGCGCGCACCCGTGGCGCAACGTCCGGCATGCTGGCATATGCGGTGCCGGTCAACCAGTACGGCGGCCGCGTAACCGCTTCCTATAGCCAAGGCGTGACCGAAGTCGTGGCGGGACCGTACCGGTCGCTGGACATCAGCGGCAAATCGAAAACCCTGCAGGCCGGGCTCGTGCAGCCGGTCTGGCACGCGGGCGCTTGGTGGTTCGACCTGGCCGGCACGGTTGCCAGAACGCGCAGCGACAATGAGATTGGCGGCCTGGCCCTGAGCCATACCGACGTCGACAACGCGGCGCTCGGCGCCACCGCCGCCGGCACGTGGGACCAGCGCAGCATCAACCTGGCGTTTACCGCGACCCATGCGCGTGAGCAGGCGCTGGCCAAGCCTGAACGCAGTTTTAATATTCGCCAGTTGCGTGCCAGCTGGGTCGAATCGGTCGGCGGGCGCAGCTACAGTGTGGTGCGCACGGTTCTGCAGGACACCGATGCCACCATCCTGACCCCGGCGCTGCTGTTCCAGCTGGGCGGCGTGGGCACCGTGCGCGGGTACGAAGTGGGTGCGCTGTCGGGCGACCGCGGCTATCTGGTCAACGCGGAATTTCACCATGCCCCGAGTGCTGGCATCGACGCGTCGGTGTTTGCCGACGTGGGCGCCGTGCGCACCACGGGGGTGCCGAACCAGGTGGCCAAATCGGTCGGCGCGGCCATCGATGTCCAGCTGGGCAACGCATGGCGCGGCAACCTGACGACCGCGCGCACGCTCCGGCAGGTGCTGCCCGACCAGGCGCGGTGGCGCGTGACCGCACGGGCCAGCTACGAGTTCTGAGAGCGCGACGGCGAAGCGCCGGGTCGAGGTCGGGCGGCATGTTGCCCGGCCTGGTCGAGCTGGTGGCGTTGGTGGCGCTGGTCGGGCCGGTCGCCTTCGGTCATTTCCGCAGCCAGATTGCTGCGGGCATTCGCATGCTGCGGGTCGATGGACAAGGCGCGCTCATAGTGCCTGAGGGCGCGCCGCCTGTCGCCCATGCAGGACGCCGCGACGCCGGCATTGGCATGCAGGTCGGCGTCGTTCGTTTCGTAATGCAGGGCCTGTTCGTAGGCAAGCAGGGCAGCCGCGGCATCGCCGTCCAGCAGGCTCAGATTGCCAGCCTCGCGCAGCGCCCGCCACTCGGTTGGTTTGATCGCCAGCGCCCGGTAAAAATCGGCGCGCGCGCCCGCGGCGTCGCCCAGCTGGGCACGCAGGCCGCCGCGATTGACATGCGCTTCGTAATACGGCGGCGACAGCGCAATGGCCCGCGCATACGCCGCCAGTGCCTCCTGCTCGCGCCCCGTCACGCGCGACAATAAATTCCCCAGGTCGTTGTAATACTCGGCGTACAGCGGGTCGCAGGCGATCGCCGCGCGCAGCCGTTCTTCAGCATGGTCCAGATCGCCCACCAGTTCGTACACCTGGCTGGTGTTGTAGATCAGGATAGACCGGTGCAGCTGGAACTGGTCCGCGCCATACGCCGCCACGATGTCGTCGATGCCCTGTTCGCACAGGGCCAGCGCCTCCTCGAATTTTCCCTGGCGCGCCTTGATGTACGCATAGGCGTTTTCCGCGAACACCTTGATGTACGTGTGGCGCGGATGGTCGGCAAATTGTTGGTCGATGATGTGCAGGTTGCGCACGGCGCAGTCCTCGGCGGCGGGCAGGTTCACCGGCACCTGGTAGCGGCCGTACGTCATCGACTGCGCGTACAGGGCGGTGGGCACGAAGCGGCTGTCGGGATAAGTCGCCAGGAAATCGTCCAGGAACGCCAGCGCCGCGGCCGTGTAGCCCATCGCGTACAGCACGAACGCGGCGTTGACGAACAGACCGTTGATGGCGTCGTTGCCGCTGCCCTGGCGGCGCAGTGCCGGCGACGAGAACAGCGCGGCAAAAAACGCGAACCAGGTGTCGTACAAGCCTATCCCCATCAGCACGTCGCAGGGCTCCACCAGCGCCTGCAGGCGGCGCAGCGGGTCGCGGATGGCCAGCGCATGCACCAGCACCAGCGGACCGGCGCCGTCCATGTAGCGCGCCAGCGCCGCGTCGTGCCGCGCCTGGTGCAGGTCGTCCATGGTGACGTCGGGCAGGGTCTCGGCGTTGCGCTGCAGGATCGGATCGCCCTGGCAGCGCGCATCGGCAAACGCGCGCGCCAGGTCGTGGCGCCGGTCCAGGGGCAGCGCGCCCAGGTACAGGTCGATGGTGGCGGCCAGCGGCAACGTGGCCGCCTTGCCGAACTGATCGCCCAGGCACGTGGCCAGCACCCGGCACACGGCCGGATTGCCGCCCGCTTGACGGTATGCCAGCTCGCGCTGGTGCGGGACCAGGCAGGCGAGATCGGTGGCGGCCTCGAATTGCTGCATCGTGAGCGGCGCCAGGACGACGCGCAAACCGCCATCCTGGCGCACCGTGCCGCGCCGGTCCAGCAACACCACATCGAGCAGGGCGGACACGGGCTGCAACCGGCGCACGATCGCCAGCAGGCTGAGCGACGTGGGCGGCAGGCAGTCGGCATGGTCGATCACCAGCATCACGCGGCCCGCGCGCAGGCGCAATGCATCGAACATGAACTCGGCCAGCCCCACCAGCAACTTGTTCTGGTATTCGTGGTGGTAAAACCGCGTGCGCTCGTCGCGCGCGGACGTACTGGTGAGATCGCGGGCCAGCGCAAACGCCGGCGAATCGCGCCGCGGCCACAGCCGCTTGAGGCTTTGTTCGTGCCGGGCCACCAGCGCCGGATGGTGGCGCTCGGCGTCGTCGAGCAGGGCGAGGATCAGCGGTTCGACGCCGGCCAGGTAGCCATGCGCATGACCGTCGCCGTCGAGCTCCCGGATGTCGAGCTCGCCCAGCGTGGCCAGCGCGGCGCGGACCGTGGCGCGCGCGCCCAGACCGTGCGCGCCAACGACCACGACCGGCGCATGCGCGCGCAGTGCGTCGGCGATCGGCTGCACCTGGTCAGGGCGGACGGTCATGGCGCGCCGGCCCTACACGGTGCCCAGGTACGGGGTGGTGGTGCGGATCTTGATCTTGCTGACGGTAACCTTCTTGATGATCGAGGTGCCCCGCGGCGCGCCCGATTCGTAGACCAGTTTTTGCTCTTCGGTCGATTCCTCGCGCTCATCGGTTTCGGTTTCCGTGATGATCTCGGGATACTTGGCGTTGAGGGGATTGCTGCTGGTGGCCAGTTCGCTCATGGTGCGACTCCTTGTTGGCGGTACGACGGTGGAAAAACGCAGCGGGCTACTGCACCGCGCTGCGGGAAAAATAGTTGCGTTGGCGGCTGCGGAAGCCGGCGCCGTAATACGCTTGCGCCCAGCTGCAATCCTCGTTCAGCGGGTTGCTGGTAAACAGCGTGCCGGCCAGCGCTGCGGCGCGCACGGCGTCGCGGAACGCGTAGTGCGTGTACGAGCGCATGAACTCGCCAAGGTAGATGTCGGCCACCTCGTGGTCGCCGGCAATCACCAGCATGTTTTCGTCGTTCTGCTTGCTGGACGCCAGGCTGAAATTGGCCGAGCCGCTGATCACCAGGGGCCGCGCACCGAGCGGGTCGATCAGCATGAACTTGGTGTGGATGAACTGTACGTGCTGCGCCATCGCATTGCTGCGTTCGAGCAAAAACTGGTCGAGCGCATTGGTGCGCAGGTAGGCGCCCATGGCCACGCGGCCGCTCTCGGTGGCGCGGATCTCCCTGACCGTGCGCGCGATCTTTTCCACCTGCTTGCGGTTGCCTTTCAGGCCGTCCATCAGCAGGTAGCGCAGGCCTGCGTGCTCGGGCGTCAGTGCCTGGCCCAGCCGGTCGTCGATGGAAAACGCCAGCGTCAGCAGCACGGCGTCGGCAGCGGGGATTTCGGCAATGTAGCGGTCGAGCGCGTCGCGGTCCTGGCGCGGGCTGAAAATCGGCGTGCAGCCGTCGGGCCAGTGCGCGGGCAACGGCAATGCCGTGCTGACCGCCTCGCGCAGCGCAGCGCCGGCCGGGTCGGCGGCCAGCAGTTGCCAGTAAGCGAGAAACTGCTGCGCCACGGCCGCATCCCACACCTCGTGCCCCGTGTTGAGCTGGCCGAAAAAGCCGTTTTGCGACCAGTTGAGCGAGCCGCCCCACACGGCCGTCGGTGCGCCGTGTTTGAGCAGCACGACGAATTTATTGTGGGCGATGTAGCTGGGATTTTTTTCACGGGCAATCGCCACGTCCGACAGGTGCGCCAAGTCGAGCTCGCCGATATTTTCTTCGCGGGGAAACGACGGGTTGTTGTCGTCGCCGTTGTCCTTGGCGTCGAAAATGATGCGCACGTCCACGCCGCGCGCGCGCGCCTGGCGCAGCGCATCGAGCACCGGTGCGTGCCGCGCTTCGTAGATGGCTGCGTGCAGGGCGTCGCCGGCCTGCGCCTGGGCAAGAAAGGCAAGCAGCGATTCGAACAGGCCGCGGCTCAGCCATTCGAACGCCTGGCCGTTGGGCACGTCTTCCGGCGCGCGGTTGTTGAAGCGGCGCGCATACTCCTGGGCGGCAATTGCGCCGCGGTTGAAATGGATCGCGTGGCCCGATGCCGTGCGTGTAATCGTGCGCAAGGATACGACCACTTCCGCCAGCGCCTCTAACGCGGCCGGCGCGCCGCCGAGCGCGACGATGCGGTACGTGTAGTCGACGCCGGGGCGCACCGTGTAGTCGGCCCACTGGAACGTCTGCAGCGGATGGTTGCGGGTGGACACGCGGGTACCCTTGTCCAGGCCGGGATCGGTGGACGGATAGCGCTTTTGCGCTTCGAGCCAGTCGGCGCGGCCCGTCTCGTGGTCGGTGCGGTGGATGGCAAAGCCCTGCAGTTCACCGGCGCGATGCTGCGGCCAGTCGAAGCCGAACATGATCACATAACTGCCGGCAATGCCCTGGACGTGCAGGCCGCCTTCGGTACGTTGCGCGCGCATGATCGTCTCCCGCAGGATCAGAATTTGACAGAATAGCCGGGGTTCTGGGCCTGGGCCTTGGTGTAACTCACGCCGTCCACGCGCAGGCCCTGGGCGTTGAGCAGGGTGATGATGCCGCCCTTGTTGGGCAATACCACCGGCGTGGTCAGCGTGACGCGCAGCGCTTCGCCCGCCTGGATGGAACCGAGCAGCCCCATGGCGTGCTTGTCGCGGTCGAGCAGTTTCCAGCCGGTCAGATCCACCGCTTGCGCGGTCACGTTGAGCAGCGTGACGGTTTCGATTTCCGGCGACTTGACGGGGTTGACCAGCGCGGCCACGATGCGGATCGCGCCGTCCGGCGCCTCGGGCGTGGGCGTGGCGCCCGGCTCGAACGGGTTCGGCGGATTGGGGTTGTCGGACGGCGGCCCGCTGACGTCGCCTTCGATGCGGTGCCCGGTCCGGTCGTCGCTGTGCCAGGTTTGCGACTGGAATTTCAGGAAGATGCCCACCCACTGGTTTTGATCGGGAAAGTGCAGCAGCAGCGCGCCGTCCTGGTATACGCCGTCATCCTGCTGGAAGTTGCCCGCATTGGCCTGGTTCATGTGGATGTCGTGCACGCCATTGCCCGGCAGGAAGCCGAAAATCTTATCCTTCTTGCCCGCCTCGGGACCCCAGCGTTCGCCGAATGCATACAGCACGGCGTTCTCGTCGCTCATGGCGCGCTGGATGTGCTGGTCGATTTTTTCGTTGAGGTCGTTGTCGGGGCCGGCAATGCTGAGCGGCAGCGGCACCATCTTGCGCGGATCGAACAGGTTGCTGCGGATGAAGTCGAGCGCCGGGCCGCCCGGCTTCGACGGCAGCGTGGACCAGCCGGCGGGCAATTCTTCCAGCTGCGCCAGCACCGGGTGCTGGAAGTGCGATTCCACCAGGTACTCCACTTCGGACGGCGCCAGCTGCGACTTGACGTTGATGGCAATGCGGTAATCGGTGGTCTCGTCGATCACGTGGATCTGGTAGTGCGCGTTCTGGTTCGAACCGAGCTGGCGATTGATCGGGCGACCCTTTAAAACGCCGTACTGTTGCAGTGGCATGGTGGACTCCTGAAGGTGACGACAACGGCGACAAATGAAACCAGGAAATGACAAACAAGAGGGCTCGACAGGGCGTCGAGCGATGAAACGATAGCGGACAATATAGACCGGAATCGCGAGAGTACAAGGCCGATTATTAGCGGACTCTTCACTCTAAAACGGCCTCGACAATTGAGATACGGGGCGGGGCCATGGCGCGGTTCGAGCGGTGGATCGAGTCCAGTTTCAATGTTGGGTGGCGCAATGGCGCATGGCAACGCGCGAGCGGGTGCTGCCGGCCGGTCACCGTCCCAATTACCAGTTCGCATTGAGACCATGCATAATCGGACTGCAATGGAAATGAAACCCGCCGTGACGACAAGCGCGTTCAACGGGGTAGCTGGTGCCACCCGTGGCGACGGTAGCGTTGTGTCCAAGTATTTGCTGGCGCGGTGCAAGCAGCCGGACTACCCCGGCACCCCCGTGCGTTGATAAGGAACAGAAGAATGAAAATTAAGCATCTGGCTGGCATCATGGCGGGCACGATGGTCTTTCAATTGAGCGCGGCGACACCGAACGCTGCGACCGCACCGGATACGCACGTCCCCCAAGCGCCGATGCAACCGCACGAGGCTACCGGCGCCTGCGAGGTCCTGCACTGGGACCGCGCCGGATACGACATGCCAACGCTCAGCATTACCCGTCCCGGCAAATACTGCCTGGACCAGGACTACGAATTTGCGTGTTCGCCGCTGGCCCACAGCTGCCGCGGAGAGCTGATCCATATTCAGGCCAGCGATGTCGATGTGGATTTTCGCGGCCATACGCTGCGGGTGGTCGGCACGCGCGCTTTCCGTGGCGTATGGGGGATGGGACGGCATATCCGCATTCACCATGGCCGCATCGTGGGCGCCGGCAGCGGCGTTCTGCTGGGCGACCGTGGTAACTCACCGGTTCGCGCCTATCCCGCCTCGCCCGTCTCGACCACCGACGTGTTGACCGCGACCGGCTTCGTGGTGGAGCACATGCAGTTCAGCGACGTGCGCACGGCGATCATGGTGGCCGGCAGCGGCAACCAGATCCGCGATAACCGCATCGACGCCACGCTGGACAACACGGCTCCCGGTGGTCCGCCGTTTGCCCTGCTCAGCTACGGCCCGGCCGCGCGCATCGAGCGCAACACGTTTCGCCTGAGCGACCTCACACCGGGCTGGAAAGGTTACGCCATGTATCTGCGTTCGGCCGACGGCACGCAAGTTGCCAGCAATACGGTCCGGGTGGACGGCCCGCGTACGGGAACGGTCAGCGTAGCCCTGAGCAACAGCAAGGACGTGGAATTGCAGTCGAACCAGTTCGAGACGGAAAACATCACCGAGCTCGATGCGGGCAGCGGCCTGCGGTAGCCATGCTCGCGGACATGTTGGCCGATCCTTACAACTCCGGCTCCGCCACCGGTTCCACCACGCTGGCCACCAGCACCACGCACAGCAGCGCCGTGCCCACCATGTACAGGAACACGCTGCTCCAGCCGAAGTGATCGAGCAGGATGCCCACCATCAGGGGCGCCACGGCGCCGCCGATCTGGCCCAGGAAATTGACGATGCCGAACGCAGTCGGGTACGTCGACTTGCTGACCAGTCCCATCGCATAGGCCGAGTAGCCGGCAAAGCCGATGCCCACCATCAGGCCCGAGACCAGCAGCGTGCAGCCGAGGTAGGTGGCGCTGTCCGGCGCTTCGATCAGCAGGCACAGCATCAAGGTAGTGCCGATGGCGCCCAGCAGCATCATCGGCTTGCGGCGGCCGTCGAGCAGGCGGTCCGAGATCAGGCCGCCGATCATATTGCCGGTCACCGCGCCGATGAACGGCGCCGAGGCCAGGAAGCCCATCTTGACCGATTCGAAACCGCGCACCGTCACCAGGTACGTGGGGATCCACGACATGAAGATATTGGTGATGCCGATCATGCAGCCATAACCGAGGGCGACGCCGATGATATTCCACGACGTGAATACCTGGCCGATGGTTTGCAGCCGCTCCACGCGCCGGGTGCGGTTGATGGCGTCCAGCAACGGCATGCTGCGCAGGTAGCGCAGTCCCGATGCATTCTTTTTGCCGGCGTTGCCGACGTTGCCGACGTTGCCATTGGCATCTTCGCCGCGAATATAGCGCTGCTCGGCCGGCGAACAAAACCGGCTTTCGCTCGGCGAATTGGTGACCATGAACATCCATAAAATCGCAAACAGGAATCCCGGCACCGCAAACACGTAAAAAATCTCGCGCCAGCCCCAGATCGCAATCACGATCAGGCAGACCGACGGCACCATCAGCGGGCCCAGCTTGGACGCCGCAATCCACAGACCGGTCGCCAGGCCTTTTTCCTGCGGCGGAAACCAGCGGTTGATGACGTTGGTGCAGCCGATGCCCAGCGGGCCTTCCGACAAGCCCAGGCCAATGCGGTACAGCTGCAGCAGCAGGACCGACGACGTGGTGGCCATCAGCCCCGTAAACAGCGACGTGAACACCATGCACACGGCCAGGAAAATGCCGCTGGCTTTTTCGCCAAGGCGCCGGTACAGCATGCCCACCGGGATTTGCACGATGGCGTAAGCGAAGGAAAACAGGCTGACGATCAGGCCCGCTTCCGTATTGGTGATGTGGAATTCCTTCTTCATGTAGGGCAGGGCGATGCCGAAGTTGGCGCGGTCGGCGCAGGCGATGGCCCAGATACAGAAAATCAGGCCCATCACCACCCAGCGGTAATTGGTGCGTTTTTCCTGCTGTGGCTGCGGTGATGCTGACGGTGTGGCAATGCGCGTGGCAAGTGGCGGGCTCATGCAGTGTCTCCAATTAAACGGTTTTATATTTTTAGCTTTGGATAATCCTCCCATCCGTCCCCTGCGGCGTCCAATCTTATGTCGATATTACGTGATCCTCAAATTGAATCATTCGCATGCCCCATCGTCCCTGTATCAACTGATAGCGTTTTGGGATTGGACGCGCCAAATAAAACCGCCGATGATGCGCTGGCATCCGATGCGAATCTGCCATCGAACCAACCAGGAGACCGAATTGAGCCCTACCGAAAAAAAACCCGACGTCCTGCAACTCAATCCCATACTGATCCCGTCCATCAACGACAAGCTCAATGCGCTGTACACCGTGCACCGCCTGTTCGAGCAGCAGGACAAGACCGCGTACCTGGCCGAACATGGCGCCTTGATCCGCGGCGTGATCACCGGCGGCCACACCGGCATCACCCGCGCGATGATGG
>JBEVMD010000279.1:0-7469 GCA_040508835.1 Duganella sp.
CGGCGTGCTGTGCGTGCACATGAGCTGGGGCTGGGCGCGGCGCCTGATGCTCAGCGTGCTGGCGCCCGCCCAACGGGCGGACGCGGCCGAGATCTTCGTGGTGCGGCGGGACGGCCTGGTGCTGCTCGGCCCCCAGGGCACGGAAGAACAGCGGGTGCAGCCGAGCAGCCTGGGCCTGTCGCACGGCGGCGCCTCGGGCGCGGTGCGCGAAACCTGGCACGACGGCCGCGAATACCTGAGCGGCTATGCACTTACCGGCCAGACCGGCGACGGCGCCAGCCTGGCCTGGTCGGTGATCGTGCGCCAGCCCGTGTCCGCGGCGCTGGCCGACGCCCGCGCGCTCGAACGCCAGATCCTGCTGCTGGGCGCCATCGTCGGCCTGGCGCTGGCTGCGGCGGCAGCGCTGGTCGCGCGCCGTTACACGCGCCCGTTCAATGCGCTCAGCGCCCAACTGGAACGGCTGTCGGGCGCGCCGGCCGATGCGGCCGCTGCATCCGCCCTGCCCGAGATCGTGGAGGCGGACAGTTTTCATGAACTGCAAGTGCTGTCGGGCGCGCTGGCGCGCCTGGTGCGCACCGAGCAGCAACACCTGGGCACGCTGCGCGCGCTGAACGAACAGCTGGAGTCGACGGTTGCCGACCGCACCCGCGAAATCGCCCGCAAGGCGCTGCAACTGGAGCGCGCGCTGGGCCAGGAACAAAGCACGCAATTGCTGCTGCAGGAGCGCGCGGCCGAACTGCGCGCCATCCTCGACAATGCACACGACGCGTTCATCGCGCTCGACCATGGCGGCGTGGTGCTGGACTGGAACCGCCAGGCCGAACAACTGATCGGCTGGACCCGCGCCGAGGTCATCGGCCAGCCGCTGGGCGCCATGGTGCTGCCGCCGCTGCTGCGCCGCGCGTACGAACGCGACATGCAACTGCTGGCCGAACGGGGGCCCGGCGCCGAAGCGTCGCTGAGCCGCCGGGTGGAGCTGACGCTGCACAACCGCGATGGCGAGGAGTTGCCGGTCGAAGCGTCGCTGGCGTACGTGCCGCGCTCAAGCGGCCACGTGTTCATCGCCTTTTTGCACGATATCAGCGAGCGCCAGAGCATGATCGCGTCGCTGCAGGACCTGGCGCTGCGCGACACCCTCACCGGCCTGCCCAACCGGCGCGCACTGATGCAGGCGCTGCCGGCCGCCCTGCAGCGGGCGCAGCGCTCGAGCAAGCCGTGCGCCGTGTTCTTCCTCGACCTCGACCGCTTCAAGCAGGTCAACGACCGCTACGGCCACGAGGAAGGCGACGAGCTGCTGCGCCAGTTTGCCGACCGCGTGCGCGGCGCCGTGCGCAAGACCGACACCGTGGGCCGCCTGGCCGGCGACGAATTCATCGTCATCGTCGAAATGCTGGCCAGCGACGCCGACGCCCACGACGCTGCGGACAAGCTGGCGCCGCTGCTGCGCCAGCCGTTCACGCTCAAGACCACCACCGTCACGCTCAGCGCCAGCATCGGCGTGGCCGTGCACCACCCCGACGATCCGCAGGATATCGAAATGCTACTGGGCCGGGCGGACCGCGCCATGTATGCCGCCAAGGGACGCGACCGCCAGCCGGCGCCCCAGCGCCAGGCGCTGCACTGATTCGCGCCGTCCTGGCGCCGGCCGGATTCTTGCACTGAGCCTCTGCAAGTTCCATAAGGAAAATCCGGCGCGCGCCAATTCAGGTAATATCGACGCCATCCTCGTCGGTCGCCCAGCAGCCGGCGCTCTCTTCGCTTTCGGACCGGCCCATGGAACCACAAAACAGCAATACCTCCGATTTTCTGTCCTCCGGCGTGCCCGGCCTGGACAACGTTCTGGCTGGCGGGCTGACCGCCGACCGGCTTTATCTGGTGGAGGGCGAGCCCGGCACCGGCAAGACCACGCTGGCGCTGCAGTTCCTGATCGAAGGCACGCGCCGGGGTGAACACGTGCTCTACATCACGCTGGCGGAAACCGCCGTCGAACTGCGCAGCGTGGCGCAGTCGCATGGCTGGGACATGGCCGGGATCCAGATCGAAGAGATCATTCCCAATGAAAACGCGCTCGATCCCGAGCAGCAGTACACGATCTTCCATCCGTCCGAAATCGAACTGGGCGGCACCACCCAGCGCATCGTGTCCGCCATCGACAAGTGCCGGCCGCGCCGCGTGGTGCTCGATTCGCTGTCCGAGCTGCAGCTGCTGGCCGAAAATCCGCTGCGCTACCGGCGCCAGGTGCTGGCGCTCAAGCAGTACCTGGCCAGCCGCTCGTGCACGACCATCCTGCTCGACGACCGCACCGCGCTGTCCACCGACCTGCAAGTGCGCAGCGTGGCGCACGCCGTGCTCACGCTGGAGCTGGTCGACCAGGCCTATGGCGCCGAGCGGCGCCGCATCCGGGTCGTCAAATATCGCGGCATCGCCTTCCACGGCGGCGCGCACGACTACCAGATCGTGCGCGGCGGCCTGCGCGTGTATCCGCGCCTGGTGGCGGCCGACACGCGCGTGCGCAGCGCGCGCCGCCAGCTCTCGAGCGGCATGCCGTCGCTCGACCAGCTGATGGGCGGCGGCCTCGAAGAAGGCATGAGCACCCTGATTTCCGGGCCGTCCGGCACCGGCAAATCGTCGCTGGCCGCGCAATTCGTGTATGCGGCGGCCCAGCGCGGCGAAAAGAGCGCCATGTTCCTGTTCGAGGAAGCGCGCAACAACCTGCTCAACCGCTGCGCAAATATCGGCCTCGACCTGGCCGGTGCGGTGGACAGCGGCCTGCTCACGATCCAGCAGGTGGACCCGGCCGAACTGGCGCCGGGCCAGCTCAGCCACGCCGTGGTGCAGGCCGTCGAGCGCGGCGTCAAGGTGCTGGTGATCGATAGCCTGAACGGCTACATGAACGCCATGCCCGACGAACGCTTCCTGTCCATCTACCTGCACGAAATGCTCACCTACCTGGGCCAGCGCGGCGTACTCAGCATTATCGTCGGCGTGCAGCAGGGCATGATCGGCACCGCCAACAGTTCGTCGGTGGACGCCAGCTACATCGCCGACAACATCATCATGCTGCGCTACTTCGAAGCCGAAGGCGAAGTGCGGCAGGCGATTTCCGTGTTCAAGAAACGGGGCAGCGCCCACGAGCGCACGATCCGCCGTTTCGAGGTGGGAACGAACGGCCTCAGGGTGGGTCCGGTGCTGCGCGACTTCCACGGCATCCTCACCGGTGTGCCCACTTACGACGCCAACGCCGCTGCTGCGCTCGACGCCACCACCGCCGCCTGAGGATCATGGAAAACCGCATCCTGCTCTACGCGCCCACCGGCCAGGACGGGCCGCTGGCGTCGCACGTGCTGTCGCTCGCCCACCTCGACAACCACGTGTGCGCCACGCTGGCCGAACTGGGCGAGCAGCTGGCCCGGGGCGTGGGCGCGGTGCTGACCGTGGAAGAAGCGCTGACGCCGGCCGGCTACAAGCTGCTGCACGACCACGTGGCGCGCCAGCAGGACTGGTCCGACCTGCCGATCCTGCTGCTGACGCACCATGGCGCCGACTCGGCCACGGTGCGCAAGGCCGTGGCCGGCCTGGGCAACCTGAGCCTGCTCGAACGCCCGGTGCGCACGCTCACCCTGATCACGGCGCTGCAGGCAACGCTGCGGGCGCGCCGCAAGCAGTACCAGGTGCGCGAGGCGGCCCGCCGCAAGGATGAATTCCTGGCCAGCCTGGGACACGAGCTGCGCAACCCGCTGGCGCCCATCCGCACGTCGGTCTCGCTGCTCACCCACCTGTATCCGGACGCGGCGCCGGTGGCGCGCATCCGCGACATGGTGGAACGCCAGGTCAAGCTGCTTACGCGGCTGGTGGACGACCTGCTGGACGTGGCGCGCATCACCAGCGGCAAGATCAAGCTGCAAACCCAGCTGGTGTCGCTGCAGGCGGTGATGAATCACGTCAACGAGCTGTGCACGCAATCGGCCAGCGCCAAGCGCATCCACGTGGCATGGCAGCTGCCGCCGGCCGAGGTGATGCTCAACGCCGATTACGCGCGCCTGGTGCAAATCTTCGCCAACATTTTGTCCAACGCCGTCAAGTTCACGCCGCAAGGCGGCAACGTGGTGGTGCGCGCCACCGTCAGCGGCAAGATGCTCACGGTGACCTTGCGCGACAGCGGCATCGGGCTGGAGCAGGAAGCGCTCTCGCGCATCTTCACCATGTTCGAGCAGAGCGCCACGGTGAACGGCCAGTTCACCAGCGGCCTCGGTATCGGTCTCAGCCTGGCGCGCCAGTTTGCCGAAATGCACGGCGGCTCCGTGCAAGCGTTCAGCGACGGCGTGGGACGGGGCAGCGAATTCGTGATCCACCTGCCCATCGTCAACGTGGCGGACCTGGACGCCGACGGCGTCCGGCCCGGTCCGTCAGCGCTGCTGCCCGCCCCGGCGGCCGTGGACGGCAAGCGCATGCAGGTGCTGGTGGTGGACGACAACGAAGACGCCGCCGATTCGCTGGCGGCGCTGCTGGAAGTCGAGGGGTTCGATGCGCGCGCCGTGTACGGCGGCGCCGCCGCCGTGGCAGCCGTGGGCGACGACGGCGACGGCGCGCCGGACATGATCATCATGGACCTGGGCATGCCCGGCATGGACGGCTACGAGGCTGCGCGCCTGATCCGGCAACAGCCGGGCGCCGAAAAAATCCTGCTGATCGCCCTGACCGGCTGGGGCCAGACCGACGCCCGCCGCCGCACCAGCGAGGCAGGGTTCGATCACCACCTGGTCAAACCGGTGGAGCTGGCGCAAATCGTGCGCCTGGCAGGCGCCCGCCACAACCGCGACCAGGTGCAGGCCGCACGCTGACAACCTCTCCCATCAGGGCATGGGGCCATCGCGGGCGCCGCGGCGCCGCGGCGCCTCGCCGCGCGCGGGAACCATGCCGGGCCGGCAAGTCCGGCATGGCTTCCCTACTTCCAGTCGCCCCGCAATACCGCCACCTGCGCCTGCAAGCCGTCCGGCGTCACATCCTGCGGCGCCACCGGTTCGCCCACCGCCAGCGCTAGGCGCGAGCGCAGGCCGTTGCGGAACGCGCGCTCGAACTTGTGTTCCTTGTTACGGCTGAGCAGATGCGTCCACAGTCCGCGCAGCGCCATCGGGATCACCGGCACCTGGGACCGCTCGACGATCTTGGCAATGCCGCCCTTGAACGGATTGATCTCGCCGGTGCGCGTCAACTGCCCCTCGGGGAAAATGCATACCAGCTCGCCCTCGTGCAGCGCCTGGGCGATATCGACGTACGCTTTTTCCATCAGCCATGGATCTTCCTTGGCCGGGGCGATGGGAATGGCGCGCGCGGTGCGGAAGATCCAGCCCAGAAACGGCGTCTTGAAAATCCGGTGGTCCATCACGAACCGGATCGGGCGCGGGCTGATGGCGCCGATCACCAGCGCATCGACGTAGCTGACGTGGTTACATACCAGCACGGCCGCGCCTTCGGCGGGAATGCGGCTGGCGTCCACCGTGTGCACGCGGTGCACGGTATGAATCAGCAGCCAGGCCAGGAAGCGCATCAGGAATTCCGGCACCAGCGAGAAGATGTAGACGGCCACCACGGCATTGAGCAGCGCCGTCACCAGGAACAGCTCGGGTATGCTCAAGCCCTGGCCCAGCAGCACGATGGCCGTGCCGGCCGCCGCCACCATGAACAGCGCGTTGAGGATATTCATGCCGGCAATGGTGCGCGACAGGTGGGCGGGATCGGCGCGCAGCTGGATCAGCGCGAACAGCGGCACGATGAAAAAGCCGCCGAACATGCCGATCATCAAAAAGTCGAACAGGATGCGCCACACGCCAGGCTGCGTCATCAGCGTGAACGCATCGATCGCCGTGCCGGCCATGCCGGCGACACTCGCCGCCGAACCTGCGCCGCTGGCGGCAAAGGCATTGCTGGCGAAATACAGGTCGGCGCCAAACACGGTCAGGCCGATCGAGCCGAACGGCACCAGGCCGATTTCCACCTTGGCGCCCGACAGCCGCTCGCACAGCAGCGAGCCCGAGCCCACACCCAGCGAAAACACGGTGAGCAGCAGCACGAACACGCCGTGGTCGCCATGCAGGTAGTCCTTGGAAAACACGGGCAGTTGCGCCAGCAGCATGGCGCCGTAAAACCAGAACCAGGAATTGCCCAGCATCGACTGGAACACCACCCGGTTTTTGCTGGAAAAGCGCAGGTTGCGCAGCGACTCGGCAGCGAAATTCCAGCTGACCTTGAGCTCGGGCGCGGGGGCCGGCGACACGGGAATGCGGTAGCTGGCCAGCAGGCCGATCACGGCCACAAAAATGGTGGCGCCCGCCTCGAACAGCAAGCCGTGCGGCTGCTGCACGACCAGCACGGCGCCGAGGATTTCGCCGGCCAGGATGCCGACAAACGTCCCCATTTCGGTCACGCCGTTACCGCCGATCAGCTCTTCCTTTTTCAGGTGCTGCGGCAGGTACGCGTATTTGACCGGTCCGAACAGCGTGGAATGGATGCCCATGCCCACCACGGCCGCCACCAGCAGCCACAGGTGATGGGTGATCCAGCCGATGCCGGCCACGGTCATGATCGCCACCTCGAGCCATTTGACGCAGCGGGTCAGTCCCGCCTTGTCGAACTTGTCGGCCAGCTGGCCGGCGGTGGCGGAGAACAGCACGTAGGGCAGGATGAACAGGCCGGGGATCAGGTTGGTGACCAGCGA
Source organism: Duganella sp. (assembly GCA_040508835.1). GTDB lineage: Bacteria > Pseudomonadota > Gammaproteobacteria > Burkholderiales > Burkholderiaceae_D > Rugamonas. Next base: position 6,716 of record JBEVMD010000279.1, read on the forward strand.
CGGCGTCAGGTCGGTCCAGCTGACGGCATCGAACGTGATGACCACAATCAGCGCGGTCTTGAACAGATTGTCGTTGAAGGCGCCCAGGAACTGGGTCCAGAAAAACGGCGCGAAGCGGCGTTGCTTCAGCAGGGAAAACTGGTTGGGCTGGCTCATGTTGCGCGGGTCCGTTCTCGTGGAGGTCCAGAAAGATTGAGCGGATTATAACCGCAGGCCGGCGCGCTCCGGCGTGCGGTTTGGCAACATTTAAATCAGGCTTTCTGCAGCCGGCCGCGCTGCAGCCAGGCGTCGGCGTACGGCAGCGCCAGCAGGGTGACGGCAAAGCCGGCCAGAGCGATACCCGCCCCCGCCAGCACGCCGTAGTCCTGCGCTGCGGCCGCCACGGCGCCCGTCAGCAGCGGCACCGCCAGCCAGCGCAGGAACCGGGAACGGACCAGCGCGGCCGGCCACAGGCGCTGCCGCGGCGCCGCCAGGTACAGGCACAGCGCGGCCAGCGCGGCAACCAGCGCGCAGTTCAGGATTGCCATCATATCCATGCTTGCCATGCGATCTACTCCAAGGTGGGCGAGAGCCATTCTCTACCTAAAATATTAAATGAGAATCGTTCGCATTTCAAGCGGGATTTGCAGCGTTTGGTCTGTTGCCTAACAAGCGCTTCAAAAAGTCGGACTTATCGGAAGCACGCAGCTCGGGAAGCTTCCGGGGCTGCCCCCGGCGGTGGCGGGAACGGCGGCCCTGGTGCTGTCGACAGGTC
>JBEVMD010000323.1:0-16202 GCA_040508835.1 Duganella sp.
GTGGGCGCTGTCCGAACAGCACCCGGTGCTGCGCGATTATTATCTGAAGGTGTCGGAGCGCGCCATCATCGACCAGAGCCGGCGGCTGTATCTGAGCGTGTGCCCGGCGCAGGGCCGGCTCGAGGCGTTCCGCCACGACTACCCGGGACTCGAGCAGCGCGTGTCGCAAAAGGTGGTGGCGTCGTTTTTGGGCATTACGCCGCAATACATGTCGCAGCTGCTGCGGCAGGATGCGGCGGTGGCGCGGTAGGGGAGAAAGTACCGCCGGCCGTGATCCCGTCATTCCCGCGCAGGCGGGAATCCGATTTGCATGCGTTACGACGGCGCGCCAGCATTGGATCCCCGCCTGCGCGGGGATGACAGATTTGAGGCTGGCAGCTGATGGTTACTTTTCCGGCTGCGCCTTCGGCTTGAACTCCAGGTCGCGGAAGTCGTAGCTGAAATCGGTCTCCGTCGAAATCGGCGCCATCTTCATGCGTTCGATGCTGCCGTCCGGGTTGAGCGCGAACGTCACGTATGCATCGGCATTGAAGTTGCGCTCCTTCCAGCGCACGATGAAGGTGTCGTGCTGGAAGTGCTCGAGCTCTCCCGACAGATCGGGCGTGCGCGCAAAGCGCATGATGCGTTTGCCGTTTTCTTCCTTGATGCTGGCCGTGCCGTACCACGCATCCTCGTACTCGCCGTCGTACGCCGCGAGCGGCAGCGATGGCGACGACTGCGCGGCGCGCGCCGTCACTTCCTTCGCTTGCCGTTCCACTTCCTCCCGGTGCGCCGCCGCTTCCTGGTCCGCATACAGTTTGATCCAGTCGCTGGCCGGCACCTTCAGGTACTGGTCGAGAATGCGCCAGTACAGCGCCGCCATCGCCGGGCCGTTTTCGGCGTTGGTCAGAATGGCGATGCCCAGTTTTTCCTCCGGCACCATCAGCACCGTCGAATAAAAGCCCTGCAGCGCGCCGCCGTGCATGACGAGCTTGCGGCCCTTGTAGTCGCGCAGCGAAAAGCCCAGTCCATACGACGAGAAATTGGGCCGGGTGGCGGCCAGCGGCGGCTTCGGCTCGCGGATGCGCATCGGCGTTTGCTGGCTCCACAACTCGGCCAGCTGCGTGGCGCTGATCAGCTGTTTGCCGTCCGGCGTTTTGCCGTTGTCGAGCAAGGTGGCCATCCAGCGCGCGAGGTCTTCGGCGCTGGTGTCGATGCCCACCGCGCCCACGGCGTTCGGCACGGGCATCGGTTTCACGACTGCCGCCCTGCCGTCGATCTTGCTGTGCGGGGCCGAATAGTTAGCGGTCGCCAGCATGTCGGCCACGCTGGTTTTGGTGCCGGTCATGCCCACCGGCGCCAGGATGCGGTCGTGGATCGCCTGGCCCCAGGTCTTGCCGTCCTTTTCCGCGATGATCTTGCCGGCCACGATGTACAGCAGATTGTCGTAGGCGTAGCTGTTGCGAAAGCTCGTCGCCGGCTTGATGTACCGGAGTTTCGAGATGATCTCGTCGGTCGAAAATTCGGTGCTCGGCCACCACAGCAAGTCCCCGGCGCCCAGTCCCAGGCCGCTGCGGTGCGTGAGCAGGTCGCGCACCGTCATGGCGCCGGTCACGTACGAATCGTGCATCTGGAAGCCCGGCAGATGCATGGTGACCGGGTCGTCCCATTTCAGCTTGCCCTCGTCCACCAGCATGGCCAGTGCCGCAGCCGTAAACCCCTTGGAGTTGGACGCCACCTCGAACAGGGTCTTGCCATCGACGGGCGTGGGGTCGCCCAGCTTGCGCACGCCGTAGCCCTTGGCCGAGACGATTTTTCCATCCTTGACGATGGCAATCGCCATGCCCGGCACGTCGAATGTTTTCAACGCCAGCTTGACGTCGGCGTCGAGATTGTAGGCAGGGACGGCGGCGGCAGTCGGCGCGGCGACTGCCTGGCCGGCCATGCCCATCGATGCGAGCGACAGCGCCAGTGCGGTGGCGACCAGGGTACGGGAAATGATCATGGCTTATTTCTTGAACTGTTTATCGACCGATGCCTGCGTCACCGGATGGTAATGATCGCGCGCCTTGGCGTAGAGCGACCGCGCCCATTGCGCCTGGGCCGGATCCTTGAGCAGCGCCGTGTACAGCGGCACCACGAACTTCTGCCGGCCCACGCTCATGAGGAATTTCGTCAGCGGCTCGCGCACGTCGTAACCCGCCTTGACGGACGCCAGGTAGAAGCGGAACGCGATCTCGTTGTTGCCGCTTTTCGCCAGCGCGAAGTTCTGATCGAGCTCCTTCAACTGCGCGGCCGTGGCCTTGCCGTCGATGTCGTTCAGGAAGTGCATCCATTCGAGCGCCACCCAGCCCTTGCCATTGAGGCTGGCCGTCGGCAGTTCGCCGCGCAGCCAGGCGTTGCGCTGTTCGTCCAGCGCGGCCAGGCGCGGCGAGGCCGCACGCACGGCGTTGGCGGGAATGCCGGCGCCGTACAGCCACTCGTCCAGCTCCACCTGCGCCATGTATTCGGGATGCGCGTCGAGCAGGTTTTTCTTCAGGTAGTCCACGAATTGTTCGGTGGTGGCCGACTGGAATGCGTGCGAGTCGAACCAGCCGCGCAGGAATGCGTCGAACGCCTCGCGGCCGGCGCGCTGCTCGAGCGTGCGCAGGAACCAGGCGCCCTTCGGATAAATCAGGCTGCCGTCCGTGTACGCCGACGGATCGACATCGGGACCGCGCGTGGCCAGCGCCTGCTTGGCGGGCGCAATGGTCGCCAGCGACGCCAGCGCCTCCTCCTGCTCCACCTGCAGGTTCATCTCGGCGATTTCGGGACCGTAGATTTTTTCCACGATGCGGGTGGTGACGTAGGTGGTGAAACCTTCGTTGAGCCACATGTACTTCCACGACGCGTTGGTCACCAGGTTGCCGGACCACGAGTGCGCCAGTTCATGCGCGATCAGGTCCACCAGGCTTTTGTCGCCGGCGATCATGGTGGGCGTGAGGAAGGTCAGGCGCGGATTTTCCATGCCGCCGTACGGGAACGACGGCGGCAGCACGATCATGTCGTACCGGTCCCACCGGTAAGGGCCATACAGGCTCTCGGCCGCTTCGATCATTTTTTCGGTGTCGGCCAGCTCGCTCGCTGCGGCCTCGATACGCGCCGGTTCGGCGTAGACGGCCGTGCGCGGGCCGAGCGTGCGCACGTCGATTTCGCCGATGGCGATCGCCAGCAAATACGATGGAATCGGCTGCGCCATCTTGAACTTCCAGCCGCCCGCGCCCGTGGCCTTGGGGTCGTTGTCGGCGCTCATGAGCACCCGCAGGCCGGAGGGCGCGTCGATGCGCGCGCTGTAGGTAAAGCGCACGGCCGGCGTATCCTGCACCGGCGCCCACGAACGGGCGTTGATGTCCTGCGACTGGCTGAACATGAACGGACGCTTGCCCGACATGGTCTGCGCCGGCGACATCCACTGCAGCGCGGCGGCCGACGGCGCGGTGCGGTAGTACACGCGCACCTTCTGCGGCTGGAACGGCAGCGCGATGCGCAGGGCGCGTCCCTTTTGCAGGTCGAACTTGTCGAGCATGTACGACGTGGACGTCCAGCGGCCGTTCGCATTGAGCACCTGCACCCGCGAGATATTGAGCTCCTTGGTATCGAGCACCAGCGTGCGCGCCGATTTGTCGATCCAGTTCAAGGTCAGTTCGGCGTAGCCGGACAGGGTCTTGCGGCCGAAGTCGGCCTTCAGGTCCAGATACAGGTCGCTGGTGCGCACCTGGTCGTAACGGGCGTAGCTCAGCGGATCGGCGTGGGCGACGGTCGCTCCCAGCGACAGCAGTGCGGACAGCACGAACGCGGACAAGGTCTTCTTGATTTGCATGGTGATCTTTTCTATGTTGGTCTCAAGCGCGGAGCAGAATAGCATAGCCATGTATCCGTAATGTGTACAGACCTCGGCCATGGCTGCCTGGGGCTAGCTGCCCTGTGCTATCATGTCGGCCGTAAGTGGGGAGTAGTCGGCTTGCGCCGCCATGGCGCAGGAATTTGCATCAACATGATCGGTCCGCAGACCGTGGTGCAAATGGTTGAAAAACTTGACGAGACCATGATCGGGGTGCGGCCATAGTGGGCCGGGGACGCGCCCTGGATCATAGGTTCTTATTCGACCGGCCCGCGCATCTCACTCATCGTTCAATGGAAGCATTCTTCATCTCCACAGGCATTGTCGCGCTGGCAGAAATCGGCGACAAAACCCAGCTGCTCGCTTTCGTCCTTGCTGCAAAATTCCGCCGTCCCGTCCCCATCGTCGCCGCCATCTTTGTCGCCACGCTGGCCAACCACGCCTTTGCAGCGGCCATCGGCACCTGGATCACCAGCCTGCTCGGCCCCGACATTTTGCGATGGGTATTGGGCGCGTCCTTCCTGGCCATGGCCGTCTGGACGCTGGTGCCCGACAAGCTCGATGAGGAAGACACCAACTTCGCGCGCTACGGCGTGTTCATGACCACCCTGATCGCCTTCTTTGTCGCCGAGATGGGCGACAAGACGCAGGTCGCCACCGTGGCCCTGGCCGCGCGCTACGACAGCCTGCTGGCCGTCGTCGCCGGCACCACGCTGGGCATGATGCTGGCCAATGTGCCCGCCGTCTACCTGGGCGACCGCATCGCCCACCGCATCTCGCTCAAGCTGGTGCACGGCGTTGCCGCCGTGATCTTTGCCGCGCTGGGCGTGGCCACGCTGCTGGGCGTGGGCGCGGGACTGACAAGCTAAACCCCCACCCCTCCCACTGGTACCACTTTGGGTCGGACCCCGTTTGGGGTCCGGCCCCGGCCTGGCCGCGGGTTGTAAGCCTACTGCAACGCCGGCAGCAGCAGCTCCACCTGGTGGGTGCCGCCCGTGTCGTCGAGCGCAATCGTATTGCCCGGCTGCGCACGGCCGTCGACGGTCAGCGCCGCCGGTTGCCCCGGCTGCGCGCGCGCCACGCGGATCACGTACGACGAACTGGCATGGCGGTACGTGAGCGTAAACTCGTTCCACTCGGCCGGCATGCGCGGCGTGAGCGCCAGTTCGTGCGCGCTGCGCGTCACGCCCAGCAACGATTCGACGATCAGGCGATACATCCAGCCCGACGACCCGGTGTACCAGCTCCAGCCGCCGCGTCCCACGTGCGGGGCCACGGCATATACGTCGGCCGTGACCACGTACGGCTCCACCTTGTACACGGCCACGTCGGCCGCGTTGGAACCGTGCATGACCGGATTGATCATGCGCGCCAGCTCCCACGCGCGTTCGGTATTACCGAGGCGCGCAAAGGCCATCGCGGTCCAGATGGCGGCATGCGTGTACTGGCCGCCGTTTTCGCGCACGCCCGGCACGTAACCGCGGATATAGCCCGGGTTCGGACCGGCCTTGTCGAACGGCGGATCGAGCAGCTGGATGATGCCCGCGCCGTTGTCAAGATTGCGCCGCACCAGGCGGTCGTTGACCTGCTCCATGGCGCCACGCACCCGCACCGGGTTGGCCACGCCGGAGAGCACGCCCCAGCTCTGCGAAATCGAATCGATCTGGCATTCCTCGTTGGTGTGCGATCCGAGCGGGGTGCCGTCGTCGAAGTAGGCGCGGCGATACCACTCGCCGTCCCACGCGTTCTCTTCCACGCTGGCGGCCAGCTTCACTGCCTGATCGCGGCACTCCTGGGCGAACTCGGCGTCCTGCTTCATGTCCGCCACTTCGGCAAACCGCTGCAGCACCTCGCACAGGAAGAACGCCAGCCACACGCTCTCGCCCTTGCCATGTTCGCCCACCTTGTCCATGCCGTCGTTCCAGTCGCAGGAACCGATCAGCGGCAGGCCATGCTCGCCGAAGCGCACGTGGCGGATGGCCCGCACGCAGTGCTCGTACAGGGTGCCGCTCTGGTTCGAGCGGCTCGGCAAATCGTAGTACGAATCCTCTTCCGGCTTGACCAGGCGCCCTTCCAGGAACGGCAGCATTTCTTCCAGCACCGCCATGTCCCCGGTGCTGGACACATAACGCCACGCGCCCAGCGGCAGCCACAGGTAATCGTCCGAGCAGTGCGTGCGCACGCCGCGGTCCGACGGCGGATGCCACCAGTGCTGCACGTCCCCTTCCAGGAACTGGTGCGCGGCGCACAGCAGCAGCTGGTCGCGCAGCAGCTGCGGCTTGGTGTGGATGGTGGCCATCGCATCCTGCAGCTGGTCGCGGAAGCCGAAGGCGCCGCCGGACTGGTAGTAGCCGCTGCGCGCCCAGATGCGGCACGCGATGGTCTGGTACATCAGCCAGCCGTTGGCGATGACGTCAAGCGCCGGTTCCGGCGTTTTGACGTGTACCGCGCCCAGCGTGTCGTCCCAGTGCGCGTGCACGGCGGCCAGCGCTTCCTGGGCCGCGCCGGCGCTGCGGTGTTTCTGCACCATGCTGCTGGCGTCGGCGTTGCGGCGACCAGCCACGCCGAGCACGAACACGATTTCGCGTTCCTGGCCCGGCAGCAGGTCCACCGGCGCCTGGATGGCGGCGCAGGCGTCCAGCCCCGCACCCACCTTGCCGGACAGGCGCGAACGGCGCATGGCCACGGGCGCGGCCAGCGAGCCGTTACGGCCGAGGAATTCGGCGCGGTCGGCGGTGACCGTGCGCAGCGTGGCGTCGCAATTGAAGAACGCCACCCGGCCCGTGAAGTCCGTGTTGTACTGGTTGCGGGCGAACAGCGCGCCGCTGACCGGATCGAGCTCGGTCAGAATATGCATGCCGGACTTGGACCGCATATCGCCCAGCACCCACTCCACGTAACCGGTAATGGACAGCTTGCGCGTGACCAGCGTGTCGTTGCGTACCTTGATGACCGTGTACTTGATCGGCGCGTCGGTGGCCACGAACGTGGTCATTTCGCTGGCGATGCCCGACTCGGTGTGTTCGAACACGCTGTAGCCGAAGCCGTGGCGCGTGATGTACTCGCCGTTGCCGCGCGCCGGCAGGGCCGACGGCGACCAGAACTCGCCGGTCATTTCATCGCGCAGGTAAAACGCTTCGCCGCTGGCGTCGCTCACGGGATCGTTGTGCCATGGCGTCAGGCGGAACTCGTGCGCGTTCTCGTGCCAGGTGTAGGCCTGGCCGCTTTCCGAAATCACGGTGCCGAAGCTGGCGTTGGCCAGCACGTTGGACCATGGCGCCGGCGTGCGCTGCTCTTCGCTGGTGGTGATCACGTATTCGCGGCCGTCCTCCGAGAAGCCGCCAATGCCGTTGTCCAGTTGCAGCGCGCGTTTGACGCGCGGCGCCGGGACGGCATCGCCGTAGGTACCGGCGGCGCCGGCAGCACCGGCATCGCCACGGCCGTCGGTGACCAGCGGCGGCATGCGCAGCGCCGGCGGGCCGGGACGCTTGATCTGCTCGGCCAGCGTGCCGCGCGTGTCGCTGATGATCACGCGGGCCACCGTTTGCAGCAGGATGCGGTCTTCGGTGGCGATCTGGTCGCCCATGCGCACGAAAATGCCACCCGGACGGTCGATGGCCTGGGCGTCGATGCCCGAGGCGATCAGGCCCATGATCTGATCGTGCAGCAGCTGGCGGTAACCCGAATTGTCTTCGTGCCAGATCACCAGGTCCACCACGAGCCCCTTCAGGCGCCAGTAGGCGTGCGCCTGCACCATCTGGCGCGCCAGTTCGATGTTGGCGGAGTCCTTGATCTGCAACAGCACGATCGGCAGGTCGCCCGAAATGGCGTACGCCCACAGGCCGGACTGGCCGCGATGGTTCTTGATCAGGGTGGCGGCGTCCGCGCGCAGCGAGGCGTTCGGATAGATCACCGAACCTGCCAGGCGGCCATAGAGCTGGGCGTCGGTCTCGGTGGCGTTCAGCTGGCGCAGCACGACCTGGCTGTGGGTCCACGCCAGTTCGAACACGCGGTCGGCCAGGTGGCGGTCGTGGTATTTGTCGATCAGGTGCAGCGCGGCCTCGCGCTGTTCCGTCATGCCGGTCACCATGTCGATGGTGGCCGTCTGGTCGGGCTTGAGGGTGATCGTGTAGCGGATGGCCACGACCGGATCGAGCACGGAACCTTCGCCGCCGGACAGCGGCGCGTCGTCCAGCAGCGCCAGCGGCGCGGCGGTGGTGTTGCCACGGCCGATGAAGCGCGAGCGGTCGGTTTCGTACGACACGTTGAGCACTTTCGCATCATGCACGGTCATCGAGTGCATCATCCACGGCATCGCTTCATTGCCGCCGCGCGGACGGCGCGTGCACAGGATGGCGTTTTCGGCGCGCAGGATTTCGGTCTGCACGAACAGCTTGCTGAATGCCGGGTGCGCGGCGTCCGATGCCGCCGGCGCCATCACCACTTCGGCAAAGCTGGTGATCTCGATGGTGCGCACGGTGTCGCTGCTGTTGGTGATGCGGGTGCGGCGCAGTTCGATGTCGTCTTCCGGCGAGACCACGATTTCCGTGTAGGTGTCGATGCCGCGGTCGGAGCGGCGGAATTCCGCGCGACCTTCCGAGAAGATCACCTCGTGACGGCGCGGCTCCACCAGCGTGGGCTGGTAGGTGGCGGACCAGAACTCGCCGTCCTCCACGTCGCGCACGTAGCAGAACATGCCCCAGTTGTCGCGGGTGCTGTCTTCGCGCCAGCGCGTGACCGACTGGTCTTTCCAGCGGCTGTAGCTGCCGCCGGCGTTGGTGACCATGACGTGATAGCGGCCGTTGGACAGCAGCTGGGTTTCCGGCACCGGCGTGCTGTGGGCGGTGAGCACGCGCAGCGGCATGCCCGCATCGGGCGCGGTGGTGCGGATGGCGGCCGATTCCACCGACGTGGAATAGAAGGCGCCCACCTGTGGGCTGCGCTCCTGCAGCACCAGCAAGGTCGATTGCAGCAGCGGATCGGATTCGAAACGGCGCTGCATCGGCCGGTCGTGCAGCAGGTAGCTCAGGGCCAAGAGGCCCATGCCCTGGTGGTGGACCATGAACGATCGCACCACGGCGTGGTTTTGGCCGCGCGGCAGGCGCGCGGTGGTGTAGTCGACCGCTTCGTAGAAGCCGTAGCGGCCCATGAAGCCCAGGCCATCCATCTTCTGCAGGTTGAGGCACGACGCTTCCGGCTGGACCATCAGGCCCATCATGCTGGCGTACGGTGCGATCACGAGGTCGTCGCCCAGGCCACGCTTGAGGCCCAGGCCCGGCACGCCAAAGGCGCGGTACTGGTAATTGAGGTTGGCGTCGGTGGTGTTGTAGCCCGACTCCGATATCCCCCACGGCACGTTGTGCTGTTTGCCGTAGGCGATTTGCGCGTCGATCACCGAGTGGTACGTCTGGTCGAGCAGCGTGCTTTCGTAGGTCGGCATCACCAGCAGCGGCATCAGGTACTCGAACATCGAGCCGCTCCACGACAGCAGCACCGGCTTGCCGGCCACGATGCACAGCTGGCGGCCGAGCGCGAACCAGTGGTCCTGCGGCAGCTGGCCCTGGGCGATGGCCACGAAACTGGCCAGGCGCACTTCGGACGCCAGCAGGTCGTAATAGCTGGCGTCCAGGCGGCGTTCGCTGACGTTGTAGCCGATAGCCAGCAGGTTGGTGGTCTGGTTGTACAGGAAGCTGTAATCCATCTGGGCGAAACCGGTGCTGCGCTGGGCCAGCTCGGCCAGCTGGCGCATGCGTTCGTGGGCGGCGGCGCCGCCCTGCTCCTGCAACTGCGCCATGTGCTGCTGGCGCTCGCGCTCGGCCGGCGCCAGGTCGGACACGGGAATCGCGGCGCCCGCGTTGGCCATGGCGGCCAGCTCGCGCAGGGTGGGCACGCGCTGCAGCGCGGAGTCGATCACGGTGTCCGCGGGCAGGTGTACCCAGGGCGTGAGCAATGCCAGTTCGTCCAGCGCGGCCTGGGCCTGCTGCGCCAGCGAATGCGACCACATGGCCACGTCGGCCTGTGCGGCCATCAGCGGACGCAGGGCGTCGGCGGCGGCAGCCACGCGCACCAGCCACGCATGCAGCTGCTGCAGGCTGGTGGCGTCGGGGCGGGCGGTGAGCACGTCGCGCAGCGCCACCAGCTCCGGCGTATCGATACCGGCCACCGCACCGTCGCCGGTGCCGGCAACGCCGACGAACGGCACGTCGGCCATGGCCAGCGCCGCCGATTGCGCGGCGTTCACCGTCATGGTGCCGTCCATGGTGTTGATGGTTTCTTCCAGCACGCGCAAGGTGGTGAGCAAACCGTCGACGATTTGCGGGCCCACCACGGGCTGGTCGTACAGGCCGATCAGGCCAGGCTGCAGCGTGAGCAGGTGGCCGGCCAGGTTGCCGCTGTCGACGGTCGAAATGTAGACCGGGTGCAGCGGCCGGAGCGACTGCGTGTCGTACCAGTTGTAGAAGTGGCCCTGGTGGCGCTCCAGCTGGTCCATCGTGTCGAGCGTGGCGCGGGTGCGGGCGACCATCTGCGCGCCCGTGATGTAGCCGAAATCGTGCGCGGTCAGGTTGGCCAGCAGCGCCATGCCGATATTGGTCGGCGACGTGCGGTGCGCAATCACCTGGCTCGGATGCTCCTGCATGTTATCGGGCGGCAGCCAGTTGTCGTCCGGGCCCACCAGGCGGTCGAAATACGCCCAGGTGCGGCGCGCCAGCTTGTTGAGGAACACATGCTGGTCGGGCGTGAGGTTGGCGTCCTGGCGCTTGATGGGGCGGCTGATCCAGTCGGCCACCGCCGGCGCCACCAGCCACGCCAGCAGGAACAGCGCGGCCGGCGCCAGGCTCGCCGGGCGCCAGCCCAGCAGCATGCCGCCCACGAACAGCGCCGTCACCGGCGCCGCCCACATGGTGACCCAGGTGCTGGTCGCGGAACGGGCCAGCGCGGATGCGCGCCACTGCAGCAGGTGGCGGCGCGAGACGTACATGCGGAACAGGCTGCGCACGATGGCGTCCAGATTGAAGTATGCCTCGTACGGCAGGAAGGCCAGCGTGAGCAGCGCATGCGAGAGCTGGATGCCCACGCTGCGGCCCGTGTTGCGCAGGTGCTGGTCCCACAGGGTTTCCTTGGGACGGTGCAGCAGGTCGTGCAGCGCGTTGATCAGCGGCGGCAGGAAGATCACGGTGAGCACGGCGCCGGTCCACAGCCACGGCGCGGGCAGCCAGCGCCACGCCACCACCAGCGCCAGCACCAGCGACGGCGCCACCAGGCTGCGGCGCAGGTTGTCGAACAGCTTCCAGCGCGACAGCAGCGACAGCGGATTCTTTTCGCGGCGGCGGCCCGGACCCGGTACGCGCGGCAGCAGCCATGACAGCAGCTGCCAGTCGCCCCGGATCCAGCGGTGGCGGCGACTGACGTCGTCGCTGTAACGGCTCGGGTATTCTTCGTACAGCTGGGCGTCGCTCATCAAGCCGGCGCGCACGTAGGCGCCTTCCAGCAGGTCGTGGCTCAGCACCTGGTTGTCGGGCAGGCGATGGCCGAGGATCTGCTCGAACACGTCCACGTCGTAAATGCCCTTGCCGACAAACGAGCCTTCCAGGAACACGTCCTGGTACACGTCGGAGACGGTGCGGGTGTACGGGTCGATGCCCGGTTCGCCGCCGCACAGTTTTTCGTACAGCGAGGCGTTCTCGCTCGGCAGGCTCACGGCCACGCGCGGTTGCAGGATGCCGTAGCCTTCCACCACGCGGCTCAGGGCCTTGTCGATGCGCGGACGGTTCAGCGGGTGCATCATGGTGGAGATGAACTGCCTGGCCGCGTCGCGCGGCAGCTGGGTGTCGGTATCGAGCGTGATGACGTACTTGATGCTCTCCAGGTCCGTGGTGTCGCCCACGGCCAGCGAGAACTTGTCGCGCGCGCCGCCGCGCAGGTAGCGGTTCATGTCCTGCAGCTTGCCGCGCTTGCGCTCATAGCCCATCCACGCGCCTTCCTGCGGGTTCCACAGGCGCGGACGGTGCAGCAGCAGGAACGGGGTGGCCGGCTCGCCATTGAGGTGGCGGGCGTATTTGCGATTGAGCTGTTCCACCGACTCGCGCATGTGTTCCATGAGTGCGACGTCGCCGGGCAGGGTTTCGGTGGGCGCGTCGGCAAAGTCGGTCAGCAGGCAGAAACGCAGGTTCGGATCGCGGTTGGCCAGGAAGCGCACCTCGAGCTGTTCGCACAGTTCGTCGATATTGGCCTTGCTGTACACCAGGGTGGGCACCACCACCAGCGCGCGCGCGTCGGGCGGCACGCCGTCCTCGAAGTCCATGCGCGGCAGCGGCTTGGGATACGTGACCTTGGTCGTGATCCAGTTGACGATATTGAGCGCCAGCTGGCTGCTGCCAATCAGCGCCAGCACGCCCAGCGCGATCAGCAGCCCGCCGTGCAGGCCGTGGAACGACGCGCGTTCCAGCAGCAGCGCGGTGGCAATGACCGACAGCGCCGCAATGGCGCCCAGGTACGACGTGAGCGGCGACGCGCTGGTCGTGCGCTGCAGCGACTCCATCCACGGCCGGCGCATGCCGGTGATTTTTTCCAGCGCGGCCTCGCCGCCGCCGATCAGATAAAAGCCCACGTGGCTGTGGCGCAGGTCATCGCTGCCCGCGTGCGCCTGCGCCAGTTGCAGCACCTGCTGCGCCACTTCCAGCTCCGACAGATCGGAGCGCTTGGCAACGTTTTCGATCACGTGGCGATACTGGTCGCGCGTGGCAAATTCCATGCGGCCGTACACGCCGGCCGGATCTTCGCGCAGGGTCTGTTCGACCACGCTCATGGTCTCGACGAACTCCTGCCAGTCCATGGTGCCCAGGTAGCGCAGGCTGCCGATGCTGTTGGCGATCGATACCTGGTCCGCAGCCTGCTGCTGGATCTCGGCCTGGATCAGCTGTTCGATGGTCTGGCCGTTGTCGGCCAGGCGGCTGGTGATCCACGACAGCGCCATGGTCAGCGCGGGGCTCTGGCCCTGCAGGCGGCGCGACAGTTCGGCCACGAAAGCGCTGGTGATCGGCGGATTGGAGCGGGCCATGTCGGCCACTTTGAGGATCAGGCCACTCGGGTTTTTTTCCGCTTCCTCGGCCATCTGGTCGGCCCAGCTGTTGGCCAGATCGCGTTCGCTGCGGTTGTCCGCCACGCGGGCGGCCACGCGGCGCAGGTTTTCGATCAGCGCCAGGCGCAGCATGATGGGAATGGCCCACAACTCGCCCAGCTTGAGCGGTGCGGTTTCCTGGTAGGCGTCCACAAAGCGCGACAGCGATTCGGGATCGACGCGGCCATCGCCGTGCGAAATGATCTCGAGCGCCAGCTTGTACACGCGCGGGCAGCCCACGGGCGCGCCCTTGGCCAGGCGCGGCAGCTCCTTGCTGTAATCCTTGGGCAGGTGGCGGCGGGCGATGCGGATCTGCTCTTCGATCAGGTACAGGTTATCGAGCAGCCACTCGGAGGCGGGCGTGATCTGGCGGCCATCCTTGATGGCGGCCGTCAGCTCGTCGCAGGTGGCGCTGATGACTTCGGCGTTTTCGGTCAGCCGCGACAGCAGCTGGTCGCCGCCGCCGCGCGGGGCCAGCTCGTGGTGGGCGGCCAGGGACCGGCCATGTGCGGCCATCTGGGCCGCGCTGAAAAGCTCGGCCCTTAAGGGTAAATCTTCATCTTCATCGGACACCATCGAAGCGGTGCTCGATTCGCGAAAGCCGAGCGACATCTCGGGTAGCAGGGGATTGGACTTGTTCAACGTAAACCTCGCTTGGGCATGCGCGACAAAACCGCACACGGCATGCCGGTGCGGCGTATCTGCTAATGGGGAATATTGTGTGCCAAGCAATGGTACGCCAGCGTACACACTTTCAATGTGCGCTCACGAACATAAGTGCAGAAGGGCCACACATTGCGCACCTTCTGCTCACCTGCATGATTGAAGTTATGCGGCCAGCGCCAGCGGCGCCAGGGCCAGGCCGCCCGTCAGGCTATAGGTGTGGGGGTGGCCAAGACGGCGCAGGCATTGTGCTGCCTTCATGCTGCGGTTGCCGCTGCGGCAGAAGAATACCAGCGGCCGGGGCGGCGCATCCTGCAGCCAGATACTGGCGTGCTCGACCAGCCGGCTCAACGGCACGCTGTGCGCCGCGCGCCCGCCGGGACCGGGCGTGGCGGCGGCAAACTCGTACGCTTCGCGCACGTCGACCAGCAAGGCATCGGGATGCGCTTGCAGGAAGGCGTCGAGCTCGCTGCCCGCAAGTTGCATTTCGGAAGTTGCAATTACCTCAAGGCTATTGTTGATGCCCACGCAAAACTGATTTCCAGCATCGCGGGTCGGACACAGCAGGGTGTGGGCGCCGGCCACGGCTGGCACATTGTGCAGCTTGCCACTGCCGAACGCGAAGCGCACGGCTGCTGCCGGCAGGCGGTCCTGGTCGGCCACGCCCAGCAGGCACACCAGGTGTTCGCTGCCGCCCTGGCCCGGTACGGCAGCGAGCACCTGGCTGCCGATGGCCAGCGCGTTGACCACCGCGCCGCTGTCGCGCGTGAGCGGCCTGGCTGGCGCCGGCCAGCCGAACGCGTCTTTTGGGGCGTGCCCGTCGTAATGCCGGCCCAGCGCGGCGCCCAGGGCGTCATCGACCGCGCCGGTGGTGTGGATGATGGCCAGCACGTGGTAGTTCTGGCCGCGCACGGTCGCTTCGATGCGCGCTGCCAGCTCCGGCAGCGGGTCGATGATCGCGCAGGAGCGGCTGGCCGCATCGAGCACCATCCAGCTGCACGCGCCCTCCACGCCCAGTTGCAGCAAGCCGTCCTGGGGTGCGGCGGCCGGTTCGCACGCGATCACGCCGCCGGTGCGCAGGGCCGCGCCGCAGCGGGCAATGCGGGCGCAGGCGTCGGCCACGGTCGCCTCGTCGATCAGCGCGCCGAACGACAGGCGGATCGCGCCCGCGCTGCGCCACAGCGGCACGCCCATCGCGTCCAGCACATAGCTGGGCGCCGCCTTGCTGGCCGAGCAGGCGCTGCCGGCGCTGACGCGCACGTGCGCAGCGTCGAACACATCCATCAGCTCGCGGCTGGACACGCCCGGCACGGCAAAATTGATGGTAGTGGGCAAAGCTTTATCGAACGGGTTGTTGAACACCACGCCCGGCAAGGCCGCGCGCAGGGCGTCGGCAATGCGGTCGCGGAATGTGTACAGCTCGGCATGGGTGCGGAAGGTATCGCCCCGCTCCAGCGCGGCCAGCACGGCACCGAGCGCAGCAATGCCGGCCATGTTCTCGGTGCCGGAGCGCTGGCCCGACTCCTGGCCGCCGCCCATGATCAGCGGCGTGAACGGCGCACCGGCGCGCACGTACAGCATGCCGATGCCCTTGGGCGCGTACAGCTTGTGGCCGGAAAACGGCGCGTAGTCGATGCGGGTGGCGGCCAGGTTGAGGTCGAGCTTGCCCAGCGCCTGCACGCAGTCGACCATCCACAGCGCGGTGCTGCCGCTGGCATCGATGGTTGCTGCAATCGCGGCCAGGTCGCTGATCACGCCGGTCTCGTTGTTGGCGGCCATGGTGCAGATCATGGCGGCCGTGGGCGCCAGCTCCCGCAGCGCCGCCAGGTCGTGCAGGCCGTCGCTGTCGACCGGCAACTTCGCCAGCGTCAGGTCCAGGCTCAGCAGGCGGTTCCAGTGGGCCAGCGCTTCGGGCACCGCCTTGTGCTCGGTGGCGCCGTACAGCAGCACATTGCCGACCGGCTCGCCCCGCAGCCGGCGTTCGCGCACGGCAATCAGGGCCGACAGCACGGCCGTCTGGATGCCTTCGGTGGCGCCGCTGTTGAACATCAAGCGGCCGTCACCCACGCCCAGCAGGCGCGCCGCGCTCTGGCGCGCGCCGTCGAGCGCCACCTTGGCCTTGAGGCCGGTGCTGTGGGAGCTGCTGGGATTGCCGTAGCGCTGGCCCATGATGTCGGCAGCGATGGCAATGGCGGCAGGCAGAACGCAGGTGGTGGCGTTGCCGTCGAGGTAGATGTCGTTCATGTTTGATGGTCGGGTGCGGGCGATATGAGCTAAACAGTTTAGCCAAGTTGCCCTGCAAAAACATCCTAAACTAACCTCTGCTGACCACGATCAAAAGCATGTACATGCTCGATAACGAAGTCTTGTAGAATAAATCTCCTTGCACACCACATGCGCCGCCATGCACTCACTCGACAAATACGATTGCGCCATCCTGACCGCCCTGCAGATCGACGGCACGCTGTCGATGGCCGCCCTCAGCGAAAAAGTGGGGCTGTCCAGTACGCCCTGCTGGAAGCGCGTCAAACGGCTGGAAGAGGAAGGCTATATCGAAAGCCG